>DASSEQ010000120.1:0-4577 GCA_035695245.1 Mycobacteriales bacterium
GACGTGTCGTCGATCGGTGCGCCGAGGAAGATGATGCGTTCCTCGAACAGCTTCGTGTAGGGCGAGAGCTCCTTGAAGCCATACGACGTCCGCTCGGTGAACGTCGGGAGGACGTACCGCCCGTATTGGTTGGTGTCAGTCATCACGGTCTCCGGGTTGGGTCGGCGGTCAGGAGACCGCGCCGGCCGAGGGCACCTGGCTGGCGAGGGTCACCACGTGGTCGACGAAGCCGTATTCCTTGGCCTCCTCGGCAGTGAACCAACGGTCGCGGTCGGAGTCCTTCTCGATCTGCTCCACGGTCTGCCCGGTGTGGAAGGCGATGCGCTCCTGCAGGATCTTTTTCGTATAGAGCATCTGCTCGGCCTGGATCGCGATGTCGCTCGCGGTGCCGCCGAGGCCGCCGGACGGCTGGTGCATCATGATGCGCGCGTGCGGGGTCGCGAACCGCTTGCCCTTCGTGCCGGCACACAGCAGGAACTGCCCCATGCTGGCGGCGAGACCGAGGCCATAGGTCGCGACGTCGTTGGGGATGTATTGCATCGTGTCGTAGATCGCCATGCCGGCCGACACGCTGCCACCGGGTGAGTTGATGTAGATCGCGATGTCGCGCTCCGGGTCTTCCGCCGCGAGGAGCAGCAGCTGGGCGCAGATCATGTTGGCGATCGGGTCGTCGACCTGGCTGCCGAGGAACACGATCCGCTCGCGAAGCAGGCGCTCGTAGACGGAGTCGTTGAGGTTCATCCCGGTCGCGCCGCCGCGCGCCTGAGGAAGCTGATCACTCATGTCGTCGACACTAGCCCCGCGCTACGACGGCTACACGCAGGACTGCGCGTTGTTCGCTGACGGCGTGACGCGCCAATCGCGCGATACGGCCCATAGAAGGTGGCTATCGCGCGATTGCCGTCAGAGGGCCGGCGCTTCCTCGGCTTCGTCGTCGGTCGCCTCGAGCTCCTCGACGGCCTCGCTCGGCGGCGCGAACTGCTCGGTGAGCGAGTCGATGTCGATCTCGTTGCCGGCTTCGTCGCGGATCTTGGCGTGTTCGAGCATCAGGGCCAGGGCCTTGCCGCGAAGCACCTCGCTCATCAACGCCCCGAGCTGTCCGGAGTTGACGACCTCCTGGGCGAACTGGTCCGGACGCATGCCCGACTGGCGCGCGCGGCGCAAGATCTGGTCGGTGAGCTCGGCCTCGCTGACGGTGAGCTCCTCCTTGCGGGCGACCGCGTCGAGGACGAACTGCGCTTTGATCGCCTGCTTCGCGCTGTCCTCGATCTCCTGGTCGATCTGCTCGACCGTCTTGCCGTCGATCTCGGCGTACTGCTCTTTGGTGGCGCCCATCGATGCCAGCTGCTGCTCCATCGACTGCTTGCGGTAAGACACCTCGTCCGCCAGCGTGTGCTCCGGCATCGGAATGTCGACCTTGTCGAGCAGCGCCTCGAGCACTCGGTCCCGCGCCTGCACGCCCTGCTGCAGCTTGCCGACCCGCTCGAGCCGGCTCTTCATGTCGCCACGGAGCTCGTCCATCGTGTCGAACTCGCTCGCGGTCTGCGCGAAGTCGTCGTCGAGCGCGGGGACGTCTTTCTCCTTGACTGTGCGCACCGTGACGGTTGCCTGTGCGGCCTGTCCCCCGTGCTCGCCGGCACGCAACTGCGTCTCGAATTCCTTGGACTCGCCGGCGGACAACCCTCTGATGGCCTCGTCGAGTCCTTCGACGAGGGAGTTGCCGCCGACTTCGTAGGAGAGGTTGTTGGCCGTGGCGTCCTCGACCGGTTGCCCGTCGATGGTCGCGGCGAGGTCGATGCTCACGTAGTCGCCGGGCTGCGCCGCGCGCTCGACCGACTTCAGTGTTGCGAACCGCTCGCGGAGGCCCTGCAGCTGCTCGTCGACCTTCTCGTCACTGATGTCGTCGTTGTCGACCGTTACTTCAAGGCCCTCGTAGGACGGAAGCTCGATCTCCGGCCGCACGTCCACCTCGGCCGTGAACGCCAGCTGGTCGCCGTCGGCGAACTGCGTGACCTCGATCTCGGGATGCCCGAGGATGTCGAGGTTGTTCTCGCGAACAGCGTCGCCGTAGAGCTTCGGAAGCGCCTCGTTGACCGCCTCCTCGAGGACTGCGGCGCGTCCGACGTACTGGTCGAGGATGCGCGGCGGCACCTTGCCCGGCCGGAACCCCTTGACCCGGACCTGCTGGCCGATCTTTCGGTACGCCGCCTCCATGCTCGGCTTGAGCTCGTCGAACGGAACCTCGACGGTCAGCTTCACCCGGGTCGGGCTCAACGTCTCGACGGCGCTCTTCATCGCAGGCGTCGCTCTTCCTTCGTGTCGTCGGCAGGACGGTGTGCCGTCCTCAGTCGGGGCGGGGAGACTCGAACTCCCGATCTCCTGCTCCCAAAGCAGGCGCGCTAGCCACTACGCTACGCCCCGCGGCGTGGCCTAGAAGTCTAGAGGTCTGGCGCGCACGCGGGCGTAGCTCAACGGCAGAGCCCCAGCCTTCCAAGCTGGTGGTGCGGGTTCGATTCCCGTCGCCCGCTCCAGCTGGTAGCGCGGGTCGGGTAGGCAGCCGGCGCTCTTCTGCGTGGCTGATCTTCGCGGCCACGACCACTTTCAGCCGGGACACGCCGTCCAAGTGGTCCTGTCGGCGAAGATCTGCGTCGAGGCAGCGCAATAACTCGGGATGCGTCCAGATCTCCAGCAGCTTGGCCGTGTCGGCATCCTCGACGATCACGGCGTCGCAAGAATTGTCTCGAGGCGCAGAAGTGACTTGCGGCGTTCCGCCAGGCGGGGGTGCTCCACCTGACGGCGGCCTGCACAAGGTCCTCCGCTCCCTCGACCCGGCCCAGCAAGAGCGCAGCCGTCCGCAGCAGCTCGTCACCGCGCGTCGCGACGAACTGCGAGAACTCCCCCGCCCGATCCACGCAGCGACCTCCTACTCATACGACGCAAGCGCAGCCGGTTTCGCTGCCTCCACGAGGCGTCGAGTTTTCAGACTCAGGCAACCGCACTCATGCGTCGATATCGACGGTTGTCGTGAGGCCTGGTTCGTCCGGCTCGAGCAGTTGCCATGTCAGTGTCGCCGGGCCGGGCGGAGCTGTGGCTGGCACGGTGAGTTCCATCTGGAAGGCGATGCCGGCACCGGCTTCGAGGCTGATGGTCGGTGTGCAGGGCAGTAAATATGTGCCGCCGACCGGGGACGGGGTCAGCTGCATCCGAAAGATCGGGCACGGGTCGGTGTCGATCCCGCCTTCGTTGGGGTTGGCATTGACGAAGTCCACCGTGAAACGCAGGATGCTGCCGGCCCGGACGCTGGCCGGAACGTGCAACTGAGGGTGGAGCTGACGGATCAGCAGGAAGTCTCCCTGCGGGTCGGGGATCGCCTGGACTGGCCCGACCTGCAGCTGGCCAGGGTGCGGAGTCGTGCCGACCGCTCGGCCGCTGCAGTCGGCCGGGTTCGGTGGCTCTCCCACCGGGAAGCGCATCGAGCGGCCATCAGATTGCCCGGGCAAGCTCATCCGCAGTGTGCTCGTTTGGTCCCCGCCGCACACGTCACTGGCGATCCCGCCGAGATCGATCAGCGCCCAGCTGTTCGGTGCCAGGACAACCGTCCGGATCGGGCGATGCTGCGCGTCCGGGCCGGTGCTCTGAAAGATCCGACCGGTCTTGTCGATCAGTTCGATCTCGGCACGTCCGCGAAGCGAGCACACCATCGACGACGTGTTGTGCAGGGACACGTGCGCGTAGAACGTGCCACCGGCGCCGCCGCCCGTCGGGACCGCGGCCAACTGCGACAGCCGACACGTCGGCGACGGACCCGCCGGCGCCGGCAGCGTGTAGCCCGTCTCGGGCCGTGAGTTGACTACTGCCGGCGTTCCCCGCCACGCGATGGTGCGCTCCACCGTCGTTGACGTCGCCATGTGCGGCGTTGGCCGGGGCGTGGACGCCGCTCGCGGCGATGCATGTGTGCAACCCGCAACGCCGACGGCAACAACCAGCGCCGTTGGCCACGCCCCCCGTGCCACCCGAACCTCCTACCGCACTGCTAACGACTCAACGCGACATTCACGCGTCAGGCACAGCTTCGGTTGCCCGAAGCACCCCGTGAACAAGTCTCCGCGCGTCGCGTCGTCCGCGGGCAATCGTTGGCACCGAGACGGAACAGCGCGCTCCTCTAGGCTCGCCGGATGCAGCCAACGGCGGCCGACGAGCCGGCACACTACCCGCGACCGGCCGACCTCGAGCTGATCCCGCTCGACGGACCCCCGACGGCGGATCGTCTCCGCTTCGAGCTGACGGCCGGACTCGCCCGGCCGGACGGCGCTTTGTACGGCGGCACCGGCGCGGCGGTCTCCGTCATGGCGATGGAGTCGGCGACGCAACGCGATGCGCTGTGGATGGTGACCCAGTTCATCGCGCAGGCGCACGTCGGCGAGACCCTCGACGTCCAGGCGGAGACGCTGGCGATGGGTGGCCGCATCGCACAGCTGCGGGTGACCGGAACCGTCGGCGATCGCGTCATCTTCTGCACCATCGGGGCCACGGCTCATCCACGGCCGGACGGGCTGACCGGCCAGTACTTGCCGATG
>DASSEQ010000121.1:0-2870 GCA_035695245.1 Mycobacteriales bacterium
CTGCCAGCCTGCCCCCGACTCGGCAAACGACACGGATGTCACTTCGCTGACCAGCCACAACGCGGTGGGCCGCCCGGGGATCGAACCCGGAACCCGCGGATTAAAAGTCCGCTGCTCTGCCAGTTGAGCTAACGGCCCTCGCTAGCAATGCCCGAGCGTAGTGGCGAAGACCACACGGGTGTGTAGCCGTCGGGCGCGCCCGGGCAGGACTACAACGATGTTGTATTCGCAGTGGTTCATCGTCTTGTCCGCGCTCGTCTTGGCACTGCTGGTCCTGGAGACCGTGCGTTTCGTCGCTCACCGACGCCAAGAGGTCCGGCGGTGGGAAGTCGCCGGCGCCGTCGTGCGACGGTGCGTGCGTCCGGCGTGGTTCGTTGCAGCCGCGATCGCGGCGGAGCTCACGATCGTCAACGACGTCAACAACGGCTCGCGGGGCAACGTGGCGCACGGCTTGGCGATTGCGCTGATCGTCGGGCTGACTTGGCTTGCGATCGAGACGGTCTATGCGTTGAGCGACATCGCCTTGGTGCGGCTGCAACGCGCACTCGGCACTCGTGACAACCGTCGTGCTCGGCGCGCGCGCACGCAGCTGTTGATGATCCGAAGAGTCGTCGCTGTTGTCGCAGTCATCATCGCGATCGGCGCGGTCCTCCTCACGTTCACTCGGGTGCGCGCGCTCGGCGCCAGCATGTTGGCCTCCGCAGGCATCGCCGGTGCGGTCGCGGGTGTCGCCGCCCGCCCGACGCTCGGCAATCTCATCGCCGGCCTTCAGATCGCCTTCTCCGACATGTTGCGCATGGACGATGTCGTTGTTGTCGAGGAGGAGTGGGGTCGCATCGACGAGGTCACGTTGACCTATGTCGTCGTACGCACCTGGGACGAGCGGCGGCTGATCATCCCGACGTCATGGTTCGTCGACAACCCGTTCCAGAACTGGACGCGGCATGAAGCCCGCGTTATCGGCAACGTGGTGCTCACCCTCGACTACTCGGTGCCGTTGGACGCGATCCGCGCCGAGGTCCAGCGCATCCTCGACGCGTCACCGTTGTGGGACCACCGTGACTGGGTCGTGCAGGTCACCGACATCACGACGCAAGGCGTCGAGCTCCGCATGCTGATGAGTGCATCCGATGCGGCCAGTGCATGGGATCTGCAGTGCGAGGTCCGCGAGCGAGTGCTCAGCTTTCTTCGCCAGCGCTACCCCGAGGCCTTGCCGCGCGCTCGCATCGAGGCCGTCACGGCGCCGCTGTCCGTCCCGCCTGACTGGGCGCTCGACCTGACCGCATCGTCATCGGGGTCTGCGGGCGGGCAAGGTAACGCTGGCGGTTAGGCGAGCAGGAAGGCGGACACGGCCAAGACAAAGAGGGCAGTAACTGACAAACAAGGCCGGATCGGGTCGGGAGTGAACTGTGTTCACAGTGGCGAGTGCCGTTCTGCCTCCCCATCCAGGGTCCGTGTCCGCCGCTCGGCAACTCGTGCAGGACGTGAGCCATCACCTGCCGAGGCGCGCGCAGGAAGCGGCCGAGCTGGTCACGAGCGAGCTGGCGACAAACAGCGTGATTCATGCCGGCACTGCGTTCGAGGTGTTCGCCGCTGCCGACGACGAGGGTGTGGAGGTCGTCGTCTCGGATCACGCCGCCTGGTCGTCAGCGTCGCGGGCGGAGGGCACCGGTCATGGACTGCTGCTCGTCGGTCTGCTGTCGTCGGAGTGGACGGCGCAGATTGAAGGCACCGGCAAGCGCGTCTGGGCGCGGGTGTGCATCGACGACGTGCCCGCCTGGTGAGCCGCCCTCAGACGCCGCCGCGGCCCTCGCCCGCCGCGAAACGCTCCGCGCCGAGCCGGCCAACCTCGACGACATCGAGGCCGTAGCGCATCTCGAGCTCGAGTGCCTCGCGAAGCGGTCGCCCCCAACCTTCGTAGACCGACCTGCGATCGGACAACATCGTCTCCTGCGGAAAGCCGGCCAGCTGCTCGCCCAGAGCGATCGCGTGAGCGACCGGATCGTCGACGACCGCGGTCACGAGCCCCATCCCCAGCGCCTCGTCGGCGTCGACGACCCGGCCGGTGAGGATGAGATCGAGCGCGCGTCCCAGTCCGACAACGCGGGGCAGCCGCCAGGTGCCGCCGTCGATGAGAGGCACCCCCCAGCGTCGCTCCAGGCAACCGAATTTGGCCCGCGAAGACGCAACGCGCAGGTCACACCAGAGTGCAAGCTCGAGCCCGCCCGCGACGGCCCACCCGTCAACGGCAGCGATGGTCGGCTTGGCTGCCGTTCGCCGGGTGAAGCCGAGCGGGCCGTCCGGGCCGGCTGCCCGTGGTGCCAGCGTCTGGATGGCGGTGAGGTCGGCTCCGGCGCAGAACGCCTCGCCGGCGCCGGTCAGCACCAGGACCCGCGCGTCGTCGTTCGCCTCGAAACGTTCCAGGGCAGCGACGAGCGCGTCGGCAGTGCGCCCGTCGATAGAGTTGCGCCGGTGTTGACGGTCGATCGTGACCACGGCGACCGACCCACGGTCGTCGTACCGAACCTCATCGATGATCTCGGCTCCGCTCATGCCGGCGATTGTCGCTAGACTGGCTCGGTCGCCAACGGGCCCCCATCGTCTAGAGGCCCAGGACGCCGCCCTTTCAAGGCGGTAGCACGGGTTCGAATCCCGTTGGGGGCACATGCATGGTCCTGTGGAGCAGTCGGAGTGCTCGCCGCCCTGTCAAGGCGGAGGTCGCGGGTTCAAGTCCCGTCAGGACCGCCATTTCGGGAGTCAGACGCGGCCTAGGACCCGGACCCGCCCGTCCAGGAGCATCATCCACCCCGGTCGCGGTACGCATTCGACAGCGGACAAGTCCGTGCACATCACCACGTCGGGCTGCCGCA
>DASSEQ010000122.1:0-4437 GCA_035695245.1 Mycobacteriales bacterium
GTTGCGCACGCGCCATCGGAGACGCTCGAGCCCATGTATCTCCGTCGCCCCGATGCGGTGCCGCCCGGTGCGCCCAAGGCGGTGACGCCGGCATGACGACGATCACGGTGCGTCCGATGCGGTGGTGGGACATCGAGCCGGTCATGGCACTCGAGCACGCATTGTTCGGTGCGGAAGCGTGGACCGACACGATGTTCTGGAGCGAGCTAGCCGAACATGACACACGCCGATACGTCGTCGCGGTTGATGATGACGAAGACCTGGTCGGCTATGCAGGCTTGTGCACCTACCCGCCCCACGAGGCGTATGTGCAGACCATTGCCGTCGCACCCCGGGCGCAGCGGCAACGACTCGGAACACGGCTGCTCGTCGACATGATCGCGGAGTCGCGACGCAAAGGCTGCCGCCATCTCGATCTCGAAGTCCGCGCTGACAACAGAGTTGCGATCAAGCTCTACGAACGTCACCACTTCAGGGCCATCGGTCGGCGGCGCGCCTACTACCAACCGAGCGGCACGGACGCACTCGTCATGCGGCTGGACCTACAGTCGTGAGCCGTCCGTTGGTCCTCGGCATCGAGACCTCGTGCGACGAGACCGGCATCGGCATCGTGCGCGGGGGAGAGCTGCTCGCCGATGCGCTCGCCTCCAGCGTTGACGAACATGCCCGCTTCGGCGGGGTCGTGCCGGAAGTGGCAAGCCGCGCCCATCTCGAGGCGCTCGTGCCGACGATGCACCGCGCCCTGGACCAGGCCGGCGTAACCATGGCGCAGATCGACGCGATCGCGGTCACCGCCGGACCAGGGCTCGCCGGCGCTTTGCTGGTTGGCGTTGCCGCAGCAAAGGCCTACGCGCTGGCGTTGGACAAGCCGCTGCTCGCCGTCAACCATCTCGCCGCCCACGTCGCGGTGGATCGGCTCGCGCACGGCGACATTCCCCAACCATGCGTCGCGCTGCTCGTTTCGGGCGGACACTCGTCGCTGTTGCTCGTCGACGACGTCACCAAACCGGTGCGCTCGTTGGGGTCGACCATCGACGACGCAGCAGGGGAGGCGTTCGACAAGGTGGCGCGGCTGCTCGGGCTCCCGTTCCCTGGCGGCCCGCACATCGATCGCGAAGCCAAGAGCGGTGACGGTGCGGCGATCACCTTCCCCCGCGGCGTCGTGCGTGATGCGCCGTACTCGTTCACGTTCAGCGGTCTCAAGACGGCCGTCGCCCGCTGGGTCGAGGCGCAGCGACGAGACGGAGCGACCGTGCCGGTGGCTGACGTTGCGGCGTCGTTCCAGGAAGCGGTTGTCGACGTGCTGACCGACCGCGCGGTGCGCGCGTGTCGTGACAACGGTGTGGACCATCTGCTCATCGGTGGCGGCGTAGCCGCGAACAGCCGGCTTCGAGCGCTGGCCGAGGACCGTTGCAATGCCGCCGGCGTGCATCTGCGGGTGCCGCCCCCGAAGCTGTGCACCGACAACGGCGCGATGGTCGCGGCGTTGGGAGCTCTCCTCGTCGACGCCGGCGCCGAGCCCGCGCCGTTGACGCTCGGGGCCGATACCGCCCTTTCGGTGTAGGGCGGTTTCGGGATAGACAGAGTTCATGTACGACGCGACGCTTGCCGAGACCGTGTATTTCGCCGGCAACAACGGCGACCAGATCGAGGGCTATCTCGCCCGACCGCTGGACCCGACACCGCGTGGCGGTGTCGTCGTCATCCATCACTTCCCGGGCTACGACCGGGAGACGAAGGAGCACGTCCGCCGGTTTGCCGCCATGGGCTACAACGCGTTGTGCCCCAACCTCTATACTCGGGTCGCACCCGGCGCCAGCGCCGAGGATCAGGCGGCCGCAGCCCGTGCGCAAGGCGGGTCGCCGGACCCGCAGGTCGTCGGTGATGTGGCCGGCGCCAGGACATATCTGCAGGCACTGTCCAACAGCAACGGCAAGATCGGCGTCATCGGCCATTGCTCCGGCGGCCGCCACACGTTCCTGATGTCCCTCGAGCTTCCGATCGATGCCGCAGTGGTCTGCTACGGCGGCCTGATCGTGGGCGAGACGCCGCCCCAGATGCCGACGATGGTGCCTCTCGTCGATCGCGCCGGCGAGGTCAAGAGCCCGATCCTCGGTCTGTTCGGCAACGATGACAAGTTCCCGACGCCGGAGCAGGTCGACATCATCGACAAGGCGTTGACCAACGAAGGCAAGGAGCACGAGTTCCACCGCTACGACGGCGCCGGTCACGCCTTCTTCTCGGTCGACCGCCCGGCCTACCGGGTCGAGGCAGCCGTCGACGGGTGGCAGCGCATCAGCGAGTTCTACGGCCGACACCTGGCGGGCTGAGCCGTGTGCACCTACATCACCGACACCTTCGAGGTCAGCGGCAGCGCCAAAGGGCCCGATGGCTGGATCCGCGTCACTGATGCGAGCGTCTACTTCGACCACCCGCAGCACGCCTTCGCCGACCACACCCTGAACATCGACCTGCGCCGCCCCGCTGACGGCCCGGCCGCGCGGGTGGCAATCGAGCTCACTGCCGAGTCGGCCCGGGCGCTGGCGACGTCGATCCTCGCGATCCTCGACCAAGTGCCGGAAGGCCTCGTCACCGCCTGACCGGCAGCAGGATCCCGTCGTACGACGTCGAAACAAATGGGCATGAATCGCCCAGCCGGTCTCGCTCTCTGCGCACTGGTCGCCGTCGGCGCCACGGCGGCGCCGGCGGTTGCCAAGAGCAAGCCGCCGAAGCCGTTGAAGGGCACGTGGTCCTACACGGACACGACGCCCGACCCGTCTTCGACGGCCAACTCGGATGCCTCCAGCCACTGCCACGGCAAGCTGCCGGCGGCCCCGACGGATGTGAACAGCCACACCTTGACGGTCAAGCGCGCCGGCCTGCTCACCGTCGTCGGTCACAACAAGCTCGACTGGGCCATGGAGATCCGCGACAAGAAGGGCAACGTGCTGACGGGTTCCGACGGCACGTCCCCGACCTCGCCGGAGGGCAGCGGAGTCTTCGTGCGGCCGGGCACTTACACCGTCGTCTACTGCAACATGGAAGGCGAGCCGACCATCACGGCGAGCTACACCTTCGTCTTCCACTAGACCCGAATTGACGGTGCGGAGCGGCGCGTCGTAAATTGGCACTCGGCCCGGGAGAGTGCTAGCCACGCTCGCGGTCCACGGAGCAACGCCGCCTGACCCCCGCGACGGCAGGCCGGGGACGCTCCGGTCCATCGTCCACCATTCCCGCTAGTTGGGGGAGGCAGGTCGTGTCCACGGCCACGAAGGTCAACATCAAGCCGCTCGAGGACCGCATCGTCGTCACGGTGCTGGAGTCCGAGCAGACGACGGCGTCGGGCATCGTCATCCCCGACACCGCCAAGGAAAAGCCGCAGGAGGGCACGGTTCTCGCCGTCGGCCCCGGCCGGTTCGAAAACGGGCAGCGTCTGCCGCTCGACATCGAAGAGGGCGACACCGTCATCTTCTCGAAGTACGGCGGCACCGAGGTCAAGTTCGGCGCCGACGAGTACCTCATCCTGTCGGCCCGCGACGTCCTCGCGGTCGTCCAGAAGTAACACCCGCGTCAGCGAACGACGCCCCGAGCCGCCCTTCCGGTAGGTCTCGGGGCGTCTTCATGAGAGGAAGCAATGCCCAAGATCCTGACCTTCGACAGCAATGCGCGTGACGCGCTGCAGCGTGGCGTAGACGCTCTCGCGGACGCGGTCAAGGTGACGCTTGGTCCGCGTGGACGCAACGTCGTCATCGACAAGAAGTGGGGCGCTCCCACCATCACCAACGATGGTGTGACGATCGCCAAGGAAGTCGAGCTGCCCGACCCCTACGAGAACATGGGCGCACAGCTCGCCAAGGAAGTTGCCACCAAGACCAACGATGTCGCCGGCGACGGCACGACGACGGCGACCGTGCTCGCCCAGGCGATGGTCCGCGAGGGGCTGCGCAATGTGGCGGCCGGTGCGAACCCGCTGTCGTTGAAGCGCGGCATCGACACGGCGGTCGAGGCGATCAACGACAAGCTGCTCGCGATCGCCCGCGACGTCGACGACCAGTCCGAGGTGGCGCACGTCGCGACCATCTCCGCTCAGGACGCCAAGATCGGCGAGCTCATCGCCGAGGCGTTCAGCAAGGTCGGCAAGGACGGCGTCATCACCGTCGAGGAAGCCCAGACGATGGCGCTCGAGCTCGAGTTCACCGAGGGCATGCAGTTCGACAAGGGCTACATCTCGCCGTACATGGTGACCGACCCCGAGCGGATGGAGGCCGTGCTCGACGATCCCTACATCCTGCTGCACCAGGGCAAGATCTCCTCGATCGCCGATCTGCTCCCGCTGCTCGAGAAGGTCGTGCAGGCCGCGAAGCCGCTGCTCATCGTCGCCGAGGATGTCGACGGAGAAGCGCTGTCGACGCTCGTCGTCAACAAGATCCGCGGCAC
>DASSEQ010000123.1:0-6314 GCA_035695245.1 Mycobacteriales bacterium
AAGAAGCCGACGAGCTCGCCGACAACATCGTCGTCATCGACCAGGGGCTCGTCATCGCCGAAGGCACCTCCGACGATCTCAAGGACCGCATCGGCGGCGACGTCGTCGAGTTCGAAGTGCGCGCGCCCGAGCGGCTCGCCGAGGCAGTGCGCGCCGTCCAGGACGTCGGGCAGGTCGACACCGATGCCAACGGTCTCGGCGTGCGGGTGCACGTGGGCAGCCGTGGCTCGGAGCTTCTCCTGGAAGTGGTACGACGCCTCGACGCGTCCGGGCTCGACGTGACCGGACTCGGGTTACGTCGGCCCTCGCTCGACGACGTCTTCCTGGCTTTGACCGGACACGCAGCGGAGGAGCAGACGGGATGAACCTGCGGTGGACGGTCATCGACACCTGGGTGATGACGAAGCGCAACCTCACGATGTGGGTGCGGGTGCCGGCGATCATCGTGTTCACGGTTGTGCAGCCGACGATCTTCACGCTGCTGTTTCGCTACGTCTTCGGCGGTGCGATCCCGGTCAACCTCCGCGGCGGATATGTCAGCTACCTGCTGCCGGGCATCGTCGGGCAGACCGCGGCGTTCGCGTCGATGGGCACCGCCATCGCACTCGCTGCCGAAGTGCAACGCGGAGTCGTCGACCGACTGCGGGCGCTGCCGATGGCGCGCTCGGCATTTCTCGCCGGCCGGCTCGCCGCCGATGTGCTCCGCATGACCGTGACGGTGCTGATCATCGTCGGCGTGGGTTACCTGGTCGGATTCCGGTTCCGCAACGGGTTCGGTCCAGCCGTTGCGATGATCGCCCTTGCGATCGCGCTGGGGGCCTCGGTCTGCTTGATCTCCGCCGCCATCGGGCTGTGGTTGCGCAACGAGGAGTCGACCCAGGCGTTTGGCTTGATCTGGATGTTCCCGTTGACCTTTGTCTCGTCGGCCTTCGTTCCGGTGCAGAGCATGCCCGGCTGGTTGCAGGCCTTCGCCAACAACCAGCCGATCACGCATGTGGTCAATGCCCTGCGGGCGCTCGCTCTGGGCTTGCCGATGCACGACAACCTCTGGTTGTCGTTGGTCTGGATCGCCGGCATCGCGGTCGTCTTCACGCCGATAGCAGTGCGCACTTACCAGCGCGTGTCGTGAGGAACGACACGCCGAGATGCCGGGTTAGCCTCGGCGTCTCCCATGACTGCCGAGACTTCTCCACCTGCCCAAAATCAGGAACAGAGCGCCCTGCCCGCGGACCTGCGGGCATGGCAGCGCTTCGCGTTGTCGACCTACCTGCGGCAGTCCCCGCGCGACTTCACGGCGGTGGCGACCCCGGGTGCCGGAAAGACCCGATTTGCGCTGGTGCTCGCCGAACACCTGATGCGCAGCCACGAGGTGCAAGGGCTGACTGTCGTCACGCCCACCGAGCATCTGAAGAAGCAATGGGCGGACGCAGCGCACGCGCACGGGTTGCGGCTCGACCCCACGTTCACCAACGCGGCCGGTCGTGCCGGCCGGGACTTCGACGGCGTGGTGGTCACGTATGCGCAGGTGGCGATGGCGCCGCTCCTGCACCGGGCGCGGACCGAAGCCCGCCGCACCTTCGTCGTGCTCGACGAGGTCCACCATGCCGGCGACGCGCTGTCGTGGGGGGACGGGGTGCGCGAGGCGTTCATGCCGGCGACGCGCCGGCTCGCTCTGACCGGCACGCCGTTTCGATCCGACGACAACCCGATCCCGTTCGTGAGCTACTCGCCGGACGGCGAGGGCGCGCTTCGCTCGCTTGCCGACACCTCCTATGGCTACGGCGATGCGCTGCGCGACGGAGTGGTCCGGCCAGTGCTCTTCCTGGCCTACTCCGGAGAGATGCGGTGGCGCACGTCCGCCGGCGCCGAGCTGGCCGCGCGCCTGGGCGAGCCGATGACCGCCGACGCAACCGCCCAGGCATGGCGCACCGCTCTCGATCCCGCCGGTGAGTGGATCGCGCAGGTGTTGCGCGCCGCCGACCAGCGGTTGACCGCCAAACGTCGCGAGATGCCTGACGCCGGCGGCCTCGTCATTGCCACCGACCAGGCGACCGCGAGGGCCTACGCCTTGCTGCTCCGCCGGATCTGTGGCGAGCCGCCGGTCGTCGTGCTCTCCGACGACCCGACGTCGTCTCGCAAGATCGGGGAGTTCCGCCGCAGCAACGACCGCTGGATGGTCGCCGTGCGCATGGTCTCGGAAGGCGTCGACGTGCCGCGCCTTGCTGTCGGTGTTTACGCGACGAGCGTGCAAACTCCGCTCTTCTTCGCCCAGGCGATCGGGCGCTTCGTGCGAGCCCGAGCCCGGGGTGAGACGGCGACCGTGTTCGTGCCGAGCGTGCCGTCGTTGCTGTCGCTCGCGGCGGAGCTCGAGGGCGAGCGCGACCACGTGCTCGGCAAGCCGGCGGACGGCTTCGACGACGCCGCTCTTGCCGAGGCCTTACGGGCGCGAGACGGCGCCGATGTCGAGGAGGGACTCGGCTTCCAGGCCTTGGAAGCATCCGCGGCGTTCGACCGGGCGTTGTACGACGGCAACGAGTTCGGCGCCTATGCCGAAGCGGGCAGCGCGGAGGAGCAGGACTTCCTCGGCCTACCCGGCCTGCTCGAGCCCGATCAGGTCGCGATGCTGTTGCGGCAGCGACAGCACCAGCAGCTGAAAGGTCACAAGGTCTCGCTGGGACGAGAGCCCGAGCCGGAGGAGGTGCCGGCGTACGAACGCGTTGCCACCCTGCGCCGACGTTTGTCGTCGCTGGTGGCTGCGCATGCCGCGCGCAGCGGCATGCCACATGCGCAGATCCATGCCGAGCTTCGTCGCCGCTGTGGTGGGCCGGCCACGGCGCACGCGAGCGCCGACCAGCTCGAAGCGCGGATCGCGGCGCTGGCCGGCCTGTAGCCCGCACCGGCGTGGGAACCGGGCGCTCCCGCTGCCACGCCATAACCTCGACCGCGTGAGCGCCTTCCCCGACGTTTCGCCGTCCGCTGACCTCGGCGCCGACGTCGCGCGCCTTGCCTCGGTCACCGTCAAGCGCGGCGACGCCACGTTGGTGCGCGACGTCTCCTGGACGATCCGCGGCGACGAGCGCTGGGTGGTGCTCGGCGCCAACGGCGCCGGCAAGACGACGCTGCTGCAAGCCGTTGCCGGCACGCTTCGACCTTCGGCCGGGTCGGTGCATCTGCTCGGTGAAGATCTCGACGACGCCGATCTCGACGATCTGCTGCCGCGCGTCGGGTGGGCCAGCGCCGCGTTGGCCGACCGGTTGCCGGCCGACGAGCGCGTGCTCGACATCGTGCTGACCGCTTCGTACGGCGGGGTGCGCCGCGGTGCCGAACGCTATGACGCCGTCGACGAGTCGCGGGCGCGCGAGCTGCTCCTGCAGCTGGGCTGCCGGCTCCTCGTCGAGCGCCGCTTCGGCACGTTGTCCGAAGGCGAGCGCAAACGAGTGCAGCTGGCCCGGGCGTTGATGACCGATCCTGAGCTGTTGCTTCTCGACGAACCCGCCGCAGGTCTCGACCTCGGTGGTCGCGAGGCTCTCCTGCGCACGCTGACGCGCCTCGCACAGGACCCGCTGGCGCCCGCGCTCGTCCTCGTGTCGCACCACGTCGAAGAGGTGCCGGCGGGGTTCACGCATGCGCTGTTGCTGCGTGAGGGCGCAATCGTCACTGCAGGCCCGCTATCCGACGTCGTCACGTCGGCGAACCTGTCCGCGTGTTTCGGCCTGCCCCTGCGGGTGCACCGCCACGGCGACCGCTTCAGCGCGCGCGCCGCCCTGCTCCGCGTGCCCTGACCCCGGCGTGGGTGGCGAAGTGGTCGGCGGGGGAAGGTACAGGACGTGCTCCCCGTCGTCCTGCTGTCGCACCGCGGCCCGGCGTCCTTTCGTCGTACGCCGTCGGGCCTGACGGTCAAGCGTGGCGCCGGGGGACTCGTCAGCGCTCTGATGGGCCTCGCCGAGCACCTCGAGGACGCGGTCTGGGTCTGTGCGGCGGCAACCGCAGCGGACGCCGCCGTCGCTGCCGAACACGAGGGTCATTCGATCGAGATCGCGTTCACCCCCGAGCCGGAACTCGTCGCCGAGGACCAGGTCGTCGTGGGCCCGAGCGTCAACGTGCGCTACGTCGAGGTTGATCGCGAGCAGCACCGCATGTTCTACAGCGAGATCGCGAACCCGTTGTTGTGGTTCGTGCAGCACGGTCTCTACGGCCGGGCGACCGAGCCCAACATCACCGCTGAGACGCATCATTCCTTCGAGGCGGGCTACCTCGCGGTCAACCACATGTTCGCCGACGCGGTCGCCGACGAGGTCGAGCATCGCGGCGGCGAAGCGATCGTGATGCTGCAGGACTACCACTTCTATCTCGTCGGCGAGCTGGTGCGCGAACGCTGCCCGAACGCCATCATCAGCCATTTCGTCCACATTCCATGGCCGAGTCCCGAAGGCTGGCGCGTGCTGCCGCCGAACATGCGCGACACGCTGCTGCGTGGGCTACTCGGTTGTGACGTCGTCGCTTTTCACACCACGAGGTTCGCGCGCAACTTCCTCGCCTGCGCGGCCGAGACGCTGGACTGCGACGTCGACTTCCGCGCGATGACCGTGCGGTGCGGCGACCGCCTGGTCGTGGCGCGTGCCTACCCGATCTCGGTCGATGTCGAGGCGGTGGACAAGCTGGCGGCCAGCGAAGAGGTCGCGGCGCATCGCGCGACTCTTTCGTCGTACGTCGAGCCCGCCGCCGACGGCACGCCGGGGCAGCAGCTGATCGTGCGGGTCGATCGCACCGATCCGAGCAAGAACATCGTGCGTGGCTTCCGCGCGTTCGGCATCCTCCTGGAGGAGCATCCGGAGTTGCTCGGTCGGGTCACATTCCTTGCTTCGCTGATGCCGAGCCGCACCGACGTGCCCGAATACGCCGACTACCTGGCGCAGGTCGGCGGGGTGGTCGCCGAGGTCAACGCGCGGCACCACATGGAGGGCTGGCAGCCGATCGACCTGCGGTTGCAGGAGGACCTGGCGTTCGCTGTGGCGTCCTACCAGCTGGCAGACGTGCTCGTCGTCAACGCGGTCAACGACGGCATGAACCTGGTCGCCAAGGAAGCGGTGATCGTCAACCAGCGCGACGGCGTGCTGTTGCTCTCGGAAAGCACCGGTGCGCACGAGGAGCTCGGCCCGCACGCGCTGACGCTGCACCCCTTCGACCTTCAGCAGCAAGCGGACGCGATGTACGAGGCGCTGACCATGCCGGTGGCCGAACGCCGCCGGCTGATCTCTGCTGCAGCCGACGTGGTGCGGTCCAACGACGTCGAACGCTGGCTGCGCAGCCAGCTCAATGACCTGCAGCTCAGGGAGCGCCGAGAACGCCCTCGTCGTCGCGGATTTCAACGGCGATCGCCTTGAGCCGGTCGGCGTGCTGCCGGCCGTGGTGTGCACAAAACAGCAGGTCCGTGCCCCCGGGCAGAACTGCCCGCACCGCGGCGCGCGCCCCGCAGCGGTCGCAACGCTCCGCCGGCGAGACCGGCGGAGCGGCGGTTGTCGTTGTCATCACGCTCTAGTCAACACCCTCCGAGGCGGTTGCGTTCCCATTGGGCCTAATCAGTGGACCCCCGTGTCGTGAATACCCTCTCGACCCGAGAGAATGTCAGCCATGTCATCGGGAACCATCTCCTCGACGACGGCTGCCTCCGGATCGGGGCGGCCGCGGGCGAGCATCAGGGCGCGGACGCTCCGCCAGGACCGCTGGTGGCTGCAGCCACTGATCATCTTCATCGGCTTCAGCGCGTTTGTGATCTACGCCACATGGGCGGCGTTCAATCACCCGATCGTGGCCGGCACCAACCACCGGATCTTCTTCGCCGATCCGTATCTGTCGCCGCTCTACTCGCCGTGCTTCGTCAACACCTGCCCGCCGCAGGTCCGGTGGGCGGCACTGGACGGACCGGCATGGCTGTCGCCCGCCATCTACATCCTGCTGTTCCCGTTGGCGTTCCGGGCCACCTGCTACTACTACCGCAAGGCCTACTACCGGTCGTTCTGGCTGTCGCCGCCGGCCTGCGCTGTTTCCGAGCCCCACGGTAAGTACACGGGTGAGACGCGCTTTCCGCTCATCATCCAGAACATCCACCGCTATGCGTGGTACTTCGCGGTCATCTTCGCCGGCATCCTCACGTGGGATGCCGTCATCGCCTTCGACTTCAACGGACATTTCGGCATCGGCGTCGGAAGCGGGATTCTCGCGGTCAACGCGATCCTGATCCTCGGCTACACACTCGGCTGCCACTCGTGCCGGCACATCACTGCCGGCCGCATCAACAACTTCTCCAAGCATCC
>DASSEQ010000124.1:0-45553 GCA_035695245.1 Mycobacteriales bacterium
GCCGCCTCGGCCTTGTCGCCGTCGACGGCCGCGATGTAGATCGTGCCGTCGTCCTCGACAGTGAGATCGGCGCCCGTGTCGTCCTGGATCTGGTTGATGATCTTGCCCTTGGGCCCGATCACCTCACCGATCTTGTCGACCGGGATCTTCTCGGTGATGATCCGCGGCGCGAACGGCGACATCTCGCCGGGCTCGGCGATCGCACCAGCCATGACGTCGAGGATGGTCTGCCGAGCCTCGTGCGCCTGCTGCAGCGCACTCGCCAACACCGACGCGGGGATGCCGGTCAGCTTGGTGTCGAGCTGCAACGCGGTGACGAAGTCGCGGGTGCCGGCAACCTTGAAGTCCATGTCGCCGAAGGCGTCTTCGGCGCCCAGGATGTCGGTGAGCGTGACGTAGTCGTCGCCTTCGTTGATGAGGCCCATCGCGATTCCCGCGACCGGTGCGCGCAACGGCACGCCCGCCGCCATCAGCGACAAGGACGACGCACACACCGAACCCATCGAGGTGGACCCGTTGGAGCCCACTGCCTCGGACACCACGCGGATCGCGTCGGGGAACTCGTCCTTGCTGGGCACGACGGGCACGAGTGCCCGCTCGGCGAGCGCGCCGTGACCGATCTCGCGACGCTTCGGCGAGCCGACCCGGCCGGTCTCACCGGTGCTGTAGGGCGGGAAGTTGTAGTGGTGCATGTAGCGCTTGCGCGTGTCCGGCGACAGGGTGTCGATCATCTGCTCCATGCGGAGCATGTTGAGCGTCGCCACGTTGAGGATCTGCGTCTCGCCGCGCTCGAACAGGCTGGAGCCGTGCACGCGGGGGACGACATTGATCGTCGCGGACAGCGGCCGGATGTCCTTGAGCCCCCGACCGTCGATCCGCACACCGTCGCTGATGATGCGCTGGCGGACGAGCTTTTTGGTCAGCGAACGATAGGCCGCGGAGATCTCCTTTTCCCGACCTTCGAAGTCGGCCCCGACCTTCTCGACAGCGAGCGCCTTCACCCGGTCGAGCTCGCTCTCGCGCTGCTGCTTGTCGCCGATCGTCAACGCCTGCCGCAACTCGTCCTGCACCGCCGCGGTGACGCCGTCGAGCACGTCGTCGCCGTAGTCGAGGTAGACCGGGAAGTCCCGTGTCGGCTTGGCGGCCTTGTCGGCGAGCTCCTGCTGCGCCTCGGCGATCGCCTTGAGGAACGGCTTCGCCGCCTCCAGCCCGCCGGCAACGATCTCCTCGGTCGGCGCCTGCGCGCCACCCCGGACGAGCTCGACGGTCCGCTCCGTGGCCTCGGCCTCGACCATCATGATCGCGACGTCATCGCCCGCCACGCGGCCGGCGACGACCATGTCGAAGACAGCGCCTTCGAGCTCGCTGTGGGTCGGGAACGGGATCCACTCGCCGTCGATGAGGGCGACGCGGACGCCGGCTACCGGACCGCTGAACGGCAGACCGGCGAGCAGCACGCTGCAGGCCGCGGCGTTGATGGCAACGACGTCGTACAGGTGGTCCGGGTGCAGCGAGAGGATCGTCGAGACGATCTGGATCTCGTTCCTCAGGCCCTTCGCGAACGACGGGCGCAGCGGCCGGTCGGTCAGCCGGCAGGTGAGGATGGCGTCCTCGGACGGGCGGCCCTCGCGGCGGAAGAACGAGCCGGGAATCTTGCCGGCGGCGTACTGCCGCTCCTCGACATCGACGGTCAACGGGAAGAAGTCGAGCTGGTCCTTCGGGTTCTTGGACACGGTCGTCGCGGCCAGAACCATGGTGTCGTCATCGAGGTAGACGACCGCAGAGCCCGCCGCCTGTTGGGCGAGCCGCCCGGTCTCGAATCGGATGGTGCGCTCTCCGAGCGCGGTTTTCAGTACTGCCTGGGTGGAGCTGGTGCCCTCCAACGGGCGCCTCCTGTCTTCGGGGCGCTGCCGTTGTGGCGGGGTCGGGCTCCGGTCTTCGATCGAAGCGCTCGGCACGTGCTGTCGAACGCCACTACCGAGGACCGGCGCGCCGGACAACCCATGCCGGCAGCGCCGGGTCGGTCTAGCGGCGCAGCCCTAGTCGCTCGATCAGCGAGCGGTAGCGCTGCACGTCTTTCTCCTCCAGGTAGCGAAGCAGGCGACGGCGACGGCCGACGAGCTGCAGCAGCCCACGCTGGGTGTGGAAGTCGTGCTTGTGCGCCTTCATGTGGTCGGTCAGGTCGTTGATGCGCCGGGTCAGCAGCGCGACCTGAACCTCGGGGGACCCGGTGTCACCGGTGCCGGTGCCGTATTCGTTGATGATCTGTTGCTTGACGGCGGCGTCGAGCGGCAAGAGGTCTCCAGTCATCCGGCCCAGAGGGTTACACCACAAGGGCAGACGTGTTGCGAACGGTGATCAGTGTAGCGGAGCCGGGCGGCCCCGCTTGTGATCATGTGAGCAAACCGCGGACGCCGTCGACATCCTTGTGCATTTGTGCGATGAGCGCGGTCACGTCATCGAACCGTTCCATGCCTCGCACACGCTGAACGAACTCCAGGCGCACGTGTTCGCCGTAGAGATCGATGTCCACGTCCAGCGCATAGGCCTCCACCCGCCGCTCGACGCCGTCGAAGGTGGGGTTGGTGCCCACCGAGATCGCCGCCGGGAGGCGACTGCCGTCCGCCCTCGTCAGCCACCCGGCGTAGACCCCGTCAGCAGGTACGGCGACCCCCTCCGCGACCTCGACGTTCGCCGTCGGGAAGCCCAGTCCACGGCCACGCCCGTCGCCGCGGACCACGGGGCCTTCGACGGAGTGGAGCCGCCCGAGTCCCTGCGCGGCCGCCTCGACGTCGCCGGTGGCGAGCTGGTCGCGGATCCACGTCGACGAGACGACGTCGGCGTCGCCGGAAAGGAGGGGCACCGCATCGACGGTGAAGTGGTGCGCTTTGCCCAGCTCGGCGAGAGTGTCCGTGTCGCCGGCCTGCTTGTGCCCGAACCTGAAGTTCGCGCCGACGACCACGTGCTCGACGTGCAACGTGTCGACGAGCAGCCGGCGGACGAACTCCCCCGGAGACCATTCGGAGATCTCCCGCCCGAACGGGAGCACGAACACGCGATCGACCCCGGCTTCGAGCAGCAGCTGCACGCGGCGGTTGAGGGCGGTCAGCATGAGCGGCACGGGTCGGCCGACAACCCGCGCCGGGTGCGGGTCGAACGTGACGATGACCGCCAACGCGCCGCGGCGCTTTGCTTCGGCGACGACGCGATCGAGGATCGAGCGGTGTCCTCGATGGACGCCATCGAAAACACCGATGCCGACGACGGTCGGCCCGACGTCACCGGGCACGTCGGCGAAGCCGTTCCATCGCTGCACCGGTTCACCCTATGCAGCGGTCGTGTCCTCATTCGTCGAACGCACGGAGAGCGGACACGATCTCGTCTCGGGCGTGGGCGATCGACGCCTTCGCGGCATCTCGCGCCTCATTGCTCGCGGCTGTCGCCGCATGCAGGATGTCGCGCCGCATCTTCTCGAGTTCGCGGTAGAGCGGGCTGAGCCCGTCAGCCGACGTGCGACGGCCCGCCGATCGGGCTTCCCGGCGTACGTCCCGGGCCGCTGCCTTGAGCTCTTCGCGGAGCTCGCGCACCGACTCGCGCACCTCTGACTTGAGGTCTTTGGCGAGCGCCGACACCGACTGTGCGATGTCGCGCTCCAGATCCTTCAGCGCATCGCCGTTGCGTCGAAGCTCCTCGCGACCGGCGTCGGTGAGCCGGTAGGTCTTGCGACCGTCGCTCTCGTCGTGCTCGACGAAACCTTCCGCTTCCAAGCGAGAGAGTCGCGGATAGACCGTGCCGGCGGACGGCGCGTAGAGGCCGAGGAAGCGATCCTCCAGCGAGCTGATCACCTCATAGCCATGCCGCGGCTGCTCGTCGAGCAGCTTCAGCAGATACAGGCGCAAGGCTCCGTGGCGAAAGACGGCAGTCATGCCGCGCCATCTCTGGCAACACCGTTGCGTGCCAGCAGGGCGACGTTGCCGGACACTGTCCGACCGCGGAAGTTGCCGTCGCCGTCACCGACGCAACCCACCAGCTTGCGCGACGCTGGATGCGACTGCACCTGAAGCTCGTCGAACGCCGACGCCACATCACCCGAGGTGGTGTGCACGTCGACCTTGAGTGCTGCGTCGTCGGGCAGACGCACCGTCACGTCGCCGGACACCGTCGTCACGTCGATCGCGAGCTGATCGGCGGTGCGCACATCGAGAACGACGTCGCCGGAGATGCTTCGAGCCCGCACCTTGCTCGGCGCCCCGTCGACGACGGTCAGGCTGCCGGACACGGTCTTCAGTGAGATGTCGCCGGCCACGCGCCGGCCCTCGACATCGCCCGAGACCGACTCCACCTGGACCTCACCCTCGGTCTGGTCCAGCACGATGTCGCCGGAGACGCAGCGCACTTTCACTCCGCCGGTCAGACCTGCGACAACGGCGTCCGCCGTGACGACACCGACCGACGCGGTCGCGTCCGCCGGCACCGCAACGGCGACAACGGCGCGGCGACGGTCCCGCGACGCCTTGAGCCACCCGAGCACGCCCTGCCACTGCAGCTCCTCGTGCGCGATGGTGAGGCGACCGCCGCTGGTCTGCACGATGACCGGCGCCCCGTCGATCTGGGCGATCTCCACGGTCGTGGGCCCGTCCGTCGTTATGACATCCACGTGCCCGGCGACCAATCGTACGTCGACAGAGGTGATGTCCTCGTCGATCTCGAGTGTGGTCGGTTCTTCGACTGTCCAGTCGGCCATCTCGCGCCCTCCGGGCCTAAACGCGATACATCGCGATTGACGCGACACGTTATATCGCGTCTCAAGCCCCGTCAAGATATATCGCGACTCTCTCTAGCCGCGGCAGCGGTGCTGATCTTCGCGGCCGCGACCACTTTCCGGCCCGACACGCCGTACACCTGGTCGTGGCGGCGAAGATCTGCCGGAGGGCTGACCGCGCGCCGCCACCCCGACTAGCCGGCCGGGGTGAAGACGACCAGAGTCTTGAGGCGGCCGTCGCGTTCCTCGGCCAGGGCGACGACGTGGCCGTCTGGCGCGAACACGCCATGTGCGCCGATGGGCAGGCCGATGCTTTCGACGCGTTGACCGCGGGCGAGCCGGCGCGCCGCTTCGTCGTCGACGTCACATCGCGGAAATGCCGCCGCCACGGCCTCGTCCAGCCCGACGACGTCGAAATCGTCAGCCAGCGCGTCCAATGTGTGTGCACGACCAAGCTCGAAACCGCCGACTCGGGTGCGGCGCAACCGGGTGAGATGCGCTCCTACGCCGAGACGCTCCCCCACATCGCGTGCGAGCGCGCGCACATACGTGCCGCTCGAACAGGTGACGGACACATCGACGTCGTCGCCGTTGCGACCAACTACGTCGAAGCGCGCCACATGAACGGGTCGCGCAGCGAGTTCGACCGACTCGCCTTTACGAGCCAACGCGTAGGCACGCGCGCCGTTGACCTTCACCGCCGAGACCGAAGCAGGCACCTGCTCGATGTCACCGACGAACTCCGCAACGACCTTGGCGAGGTCTGCGTCACTCACTGCTGCGGCGTCGCACGTTGCCATGACGTCACCTTCGGCGTCGTCGGTGGTCGTTCGCACGCCCAGTCGCAACGTTGCTTCGTAGGCCTTGTCATGCAAGGCAAGGTGGCCGAGCAGTTTCGTGGCCCGTCCGACACCGACGATGAGGACACCCGTCGCCATCGGATCGAGCGTGCCGGCATGACCGACGCGCCTTGTGCCAGCGAGCTTGCGAATTCGCGCAACGACGTCGTGGGAGGTCCAGCTCGACGGTTTGTCGACGATGACAAGGCCGTCGGTCACGGCGACGGCGCTTCCTCGAGTGCAGCGCGCAGCAGTTCAGCTGTCTCGTCGACCGACGAGTGCGCAGTGAACCCGGCCGCCAACTTGTGGCCGCCACCACCGAGCGCCGCGCAGGCAGCGCCGACATCAGTGCCGCCACGCGAACGTGTCGAGACGCGGAAGCTGCGGTCAACGTCTTGCTTGAAGATCGCAGCAACATCTGCTTCTTGCGTGCTGCGGATGACGTCTATCACCGGCTCGATCTCTTCGATGCCGATGCCGGCCGCGTCAAGGTCGTCTTGCGTTGTCCACGTCCACACCAAGCCGCGACCGGACGCCGCATCGGGTTCCAGTCGAACTCGCTCGAGCGCAGCAGCAAGCACCTGCACGTAGCCGAATGGCCTGCTCCCCCACAGCTGTTGCGCAACACCATCCGGCTGCGCACCGGCCGCGAGCAGCCGCGAGGCAATCAGATGCACCTCGGGCGTGGTGACCGAATGCTGGAACGAACCCGTGTCGGTGACGACTCCGACGTAGAGAAGCGTCGCCGTCTCGGCGTCGAGCGCGCCATGCAACCGCTCGACGAGCTCGGTGACGATGAGGGCCGTCGCCGCCGCCGAGGTGTCGACGAGTTGTACGCCGGACAACCCGCTGTTGTGGGCGTGATGGTCGATGACAAGGACATGGCGCGCTGTATCGGCCAGCGGCGCCAGCACACCCAGTCGGTCACGGCTGCCGGTGTCGAGCACGACCAGCAGCTCGGGGTCCGGCGCGACCCGGTCGGGGTGGACGACGAGGTCGATGTCCGGCAACCACCTGTACGTCGACGGCACCGACCAGCGTGCGTCGCCCCACGTGCACGTGACGTCAAGCCCGCGGGCTCGAAGAACCCGAGCGAGGCCGAGCATGGATCCCAGCGCATCGCCATCCGGCGCGACGTGGCAGACGAGGGTCGCCTGGCCGACCCGAGACAGCAGGTCGACCGCGGCTGTCCAGGTCTGCGCGGAAAGGGCCGTCGCGGCGGTCACTCTTCGTCGTGACGGTATGGGTCCGCGTCGCCTGCATAGGACGCGTGCTCGGCGATGGCGTGCACGGTTTCGTCGGCGTGACGCGCTTTCTCGAGCACCTCTTCGATGTGGCGAGCGTTGTCCGGTATGGCGTCGAGCACGAACGCAAGCGACGGAGTGTGCTTGAGCCCGGTGCCACGGCCCACCGCGCTGCGGATCACACCTTTGGCGCTCTCGAGTGCCTGTGCCGTGTCGGCACGCACCGTGTCGTCGCCCCAGACGGTGTAGAAGACGGTCGCTTCACGCAGATCGGGCGTCATCCGAGCATCGGTCACCGTCACCATGCCGAGCCGCGGGTCCTTGACCTGCCGCTCGATAACGTTGGCAACGATTTCCCGGACACGCACACTCATGCGTCGCGTCCTCGCTTCGTCGGCCACGTCACGCCCCTTTCAGTCCTCGTCCCCATAGAGCCGACGGCGGGTGGACAGCAACTCCACCTCCGGCCGACCGGCCACCAACCGCTCGCACCCGTCGAGCACATCGCGACAATGCGCCGCGTCGGCCGCGACCACCGCCACTCCGATCAGCGCGCGCCGATGCAGATCCATCGCGCCCGACTCAGCAACGGCTACGTCGAACCTCCGTCGCAGCTCCGCCACGATCGGTCGCACCACTCCCCTCTTCTGCTTGAGCGACGCAACATCACCGAGCAGCAAGTCGAACTCCATGGTGCCCACGAACATCTCGACCCCCGAGCGGCTGAACGACGTAGGGATCGCTCAGCCGCTGACAACTCCTCTACGCTCTCGGCTTCTCGCGCAACTCGAAGGTTTCGATGATGTCGTTGATCGCGATGTCGTTGTAGCTGCCGAGCGAGATACCGCACTCGAAGCCCTCACGCACCTCGGTGGCGTCATCCTTGAACCGCCGCAGTCCGGCAATGCTGAGGTTCTCCGCGACCACGACGCCGTCGCGCACGAGGCGGGCCTTCGAATTGCGAACGATCGTGCCGCTTCGCACGAGGCAACCGGCGATGTTGCCGAACTTCGACGACCGGAACACCTCGACGATTTCCGCGGTGCCGAGCTGCACCTCCTCGTACTCCGGCTTGAGCATGCCGCGAAGTGCGTTCTCGACCTCCTCGATCGCCTGGTAGATGACCGAGTAGTAGCGGACGTCGACTTTCTCGCGGTCGGCCGACTCACGTGCTTTGCCTTCGGGCCGCACGTTGAAGCCGATGATGACCGCGTCGGAAGCCTTGGCCAGGTTGATGTCGTTCTCGGTGATCGCGCCCACGCCGCGGCCGATGATGCGAAGGCCGACCTCGTCCTCGGCGCCTACGTCGATGTTGAGCAAAGCGTCTTCCAACGCCTCGACCGAACCGGACACGTCGCCCTTGAGGATGAGGTTGAGCTGGTTGACCTCGCCCTGCTTGATCCGCTCGAGCACGTCCTCGAGGGTCAGGCGTCCGCGGCTCTTCGCCAGCTCGGCGAAGCGCTCGCGCGCCTGCCGCTGGTCGGCGATCTGTCGCGCCATCCGGTCTTCCGGCACCACCATGAAGGTGTCGCCGGCGCCGGGCACGCTGGTCAGACCGAGCACCTGCACCGGCCGTGACGGCGGAGCCTCCTCGACGTTGTCACCGTTCTCGTCGAGCATCGCCCGCACGCGGCCGAATGCGTCGCCGGCGACGATCGAGTCACCGACCCGCAGCGTGCCCCGCTGCACGAGCACCGTTGCGACCGGACCGCGACCGCGGTCGAGGTGCGCCTCGATCGACGTTCCCTCAGCGGGTCGGCTCGGGTTGGCCCGCAGGTCGAGTGCTGCGTCGGCGGTGAGCACCACCGACTCCAGCAACTGCGGGATTCCAGCCTTCGTGATCGCAGAGACATCGACGAAGATGGTGTCGCCACCGTACTCCTCTGCGACCAGTCCGTACTCGGTGAGCTGACCGCGCACCTTGGCCGGGTCGGCGCCTTCCTTGTCGACCTTGTTGACCGCGACCACGACGGGTACGTCGGCGGCCTGCGCGTGGTTGAGCGCCTCGATCGTCTGCGGCATCACCCCGTCGTCGGCCGCGACCACGAGGATCGCGATGTCGGTCACCTGCGCACCGCGGGCACGCATGGCGGTGAACGCCTCGTGACCCGGTGTGTCGATGAACGTGATCGTGCGGTCGTTGCTGTCGACCTCGGTGTGCACCTGGTAGGCGCCGATGTGCTGCGTGATGCCGCCGGCCTCGCGCGCCTGCACGTTGGCCGTGCGGATGGCGTCGAGCAGCTTGGTCTTGCCGTGGTCGACGTGACCCATGACGGTGACGACCGGCGCCCTGGGAGCGAGGTCGGCCTCGTCCTCGTCGGCGTCGAACTCGAGGTCGAAGCGCGCCAGGATCTCGGCGTCCTCTTCCTCCGGCGTGACGATCTTGACCTCGTAGCCGAGCTCGGTGCCCAGCAGCTGGAGCGTCTCCTCCGGCGCCGACTGGGTCGCGGTCACCATCTCGCCGAGCTGCGTGAACACGACCTGCACCAGCGACGCGGGATTCGCGCCGATGCGGTCGGCGAAGTCGGCGAGCGACGCGCCGCGGGGAAGGCGGATCGCCTCACCCTGTCCGCGGGGGACCTGGACGCCACCGATCGTCGGGGCCTGCATGTTGTCGAACTCTTGGCGCCGCTGCTTCTTCGACTTGCGGCCACGCGCCGGGCGACCGCCCGGGCCACGGCCGAAGGCACCTTGCGTCGGTGCACCACGCCCCCGGCCACCGGGACCACCAGGGCGTCCGCCACCGAAGCCGCCGGGGCGACCGGGCGCACCTGCCGGAGCGCCACCACCACCGCCGCCACCGCCGCCGGGACGGCCCGCGCCGTAGCCACCCGGGCCTCCACCCGGCCGACCGGCGCCGAAGCCACCGCCGCCGGGACGGCCACCGGGACCACCGGGACCACCGGGACGGCCGGCACCGGGCGGGCCACCTCGACCAGGCATCCCCGGGCGGGGACTGCCGGGGCGCGGCGGCATCATCCCGGGAGTCGGGGCGCCACCCGGACGAGGCGGCATGGCGCCCGGGCCGGGTCGCGCGCCCCCTGGCACGCCAGGGCGCGGACCCGCGGGACGCGGGGCCGGGTCGCGAGTGGTGAACGGGTTGTTGCCCGGGCGCGGCGCGCCGGGGCTACGCACTCCGGGCGGGGCGGGACTGCGCGGACCGGGGTGCGGTGGAGCGGCAGCCGCTGCTGCGGCCGGGCGCTCGTCCTCGTCGTCGTCGTCGCGGACGATGACCGGCTCGACCTTGGGAAAGACCTGCTCGATCGGAGTGTCCAGCGTCGTCGTGGGCGCCGGCGGCTCCGCAACGGGCGGCTCCTCCTTGGCGGCCGGAGCGACCTTCTTCGCAACCGCCTTCTTCGCCGGTGCAGCGCCGTCGCCGTCAGCCGCCTCGACCTTGGGGAAGGCGGCCAGCACCTTCGCCACGACGGGCGCCTCGATCGTCGACGAGGGGGTTTTGACGTACTCGCCGTTGCTGTTGAGCCACTCGATCAGCTCTTTTGATGTCTTGCCGATCTCCTTGGCAAGAGCAGAAACGCGGGCCTTGGCCACTTCTCTCCTTCGTGGCCCACGTTCGTCGCGCAGGCCGGTCTACCGCTTGGCGGTGCTCATCGGTGCTGGCTCATCGAGCGCTCATCGTTGTCGTCCGCCCTCTTTCGGGACTGGTCCTGTCGGGTGACCCACTCCTGCACTGCACCGGCGTCGTACGGGCCGGTCAGGCGCAACGCCCGACCGAACGCCCGCCGCCGCTCGGCTAGTGCCAGGCACTCGGTGTTGGGGTGCAGGTGCGCCCCGCGACCGGGTAGCCGCCCCCGCGGGTCAGGAACGATCTCGTCCCGAACCGCGACGACGCGTAGCAGGTCGGACTTCGCAGACCGGACCCGACAACCCACACAGGTGCGCCGGGATACCGCCCGCTCGGTCACTGCCGCCAGTCTAGCCCGCCGGGCGTGTCGCAGGCGAGATCCATTCTCTGCCGGGGGCGGTCACCCGCCGACGGAGTCGGAGCGAATGTCGATCCGCCAGCCGGTCAGGCGGGCCGCGAGGCGCGCGTTCTGCCCCTCCCTGCCGATCGCGAGCGAGAGCTGGTAGTCGGGCACGACCACCCGGGCGGCCCGAGCGCCGGCGTCGACGATCTCGACCGAGTTGACCTTCGCGGGCTGCAGCGCCTCGGCGAGGAACTCCGCCGGGTCGGAGTGCCAGTCGACGATGTCGATCTTCTCGCCGTGCAGCTCGTTCATCACGGCGCGGGCCCGCGCCCCCATGGGTCCGATGCAGGCGCCCTTGGCTCGCAGGGCCGGCACCTTCGACGCAACCGCGATCTTGGTCCGATGTCCCGCCTCACGAGCGATCGCGCAGATCTCCACCGAACCGTCGGCGATCTCCGGCACCTCCATCGCGAAGAGCTTCTTCACCAGATTGGGGTGGGTGCGCGACACGGTGATCTGCGGGCCGCGCAGGCCACGATGCACCTGTACGACGAGGCAGCGGAGCCGCTCGCCGTGCACGTAGCGCTCGCCCGGCACCTGCTCGGCGGGAGGCAGGACGGCCTCGACGCCGCCGAGGTCCACGAACACGGGGCCGTCGGCGCGCACTCCGGCGTGAGCCTGGATCACGCCGCTCACGACGTCGCCTTCCTTGCCCGACCACTCGGTGAACGTCGTCTCGTGATGCGCGTCGCGCAGGCGGCTCATGATGACTTGTTTCGCGGTCATTGCGGCGATCCGCCCGAAGTCGCCAGGCGTGTCATCCCATTCGCGTGTGGTCTCGCCGGTCTCATCCACCTCCTGGGCAAACACCCGCACCTCGCCCGTCTTGCGGTCGAGAACCACCCGGGCATGGGCGGCGGCTCCCTCGGTGTGCTGGTAGGCGGCCAGGAGGGCGGACTCGATCGCCTCGACGACGGTGTCGAAAGAGACGTCCTTCTCGCGAACGAGCCCACGCAGGGCGGTGACGTCGATGTTCACGCCGCTCCCCCCTTCGGGCGGTCGAACTCGATCTGGACGTGACCGGGGGCGAGGTCGGCATAGCTGATCGTCCGGCTCTCGCCGTTGACATCGAAGGTGACGGTGTCGTCGTCGGCCCCCAGCACCCGGCCGGTGAGACCACCGGCGGTGACAAGTCGCCCGGCCGCACGTCGCCAGTGGCGTGGCTCCGTGAGGGCCCGATCGACGCCCGGTGAGGTCACCTCGAGGGTGTACGGCGCATCGCCGACCGAGTCCGCCGAGTCGAGGGCGTCGGAGACGACCCGCGACACCTCGGCGACCGCGTCGAGGTCGACGCCGCCGTCGCGGTCGACGATCACGCGGATGACCGAGCGCCGGCCGGCAGCGGTGACGGTGACGTCCTCGAGGTCGAATCCTGCAGCCGTGACAACGGGAGCGAGAGCGGACCGGACCCGGTCCCGGGAGACAGCGACCATCGCTCGACCTCCCGTTCGTTCAGTTGTGCCCGTGTCTCGTGCGCGGTCGGTAGCCCTGCTGGACTGCTGCCACCAAGTTTAGGCGTGAAAGACTTGCATCGGTGAGTTCCGCGGGCGGCATCAGCAGGCGGGCCCTGCTGATGGGGGCGGGCGCGGGGGTCTTCGGCTCGGTCGGGCTGGTCGGTTGCACCTCGGCCCGCTCGCGCACGTTGCCCGACCCGGACGAGGCCGTGCTCACAGCCGCCCGCCAACGCGAGCTGGCGCTGCTCTCCAACTACGCCATAACGGATCCGTCGTACCAGGTCCATCTTTCCCACCTGCACGCGCTCGGCGGCCGGGCCCCGAGCCCAGCACCCGCATCTGGCGGCACCACCTCGCCGCGGGAGGCGGCCGCGGCGCTTGCGGCGAGCGTCCCTCCGCTTCAGGTGGCGGCCATCGCCGTCGTCCGCGGCCGCAACGCAGCGTTGCTGGCCAGCGTCGCCGCGGCCCACGCTGCGGCGGGTCGCGCATGACCGGCGCCGAGGCACTGGCCCGCGCGGTGGCCGCAGAGCAGCAGGTGATCTACGGCTACGGCGTTGCGGGCGCGCACCTGACCGGCCCGCAGCTGGGGGCGGCCCTGGCCGCTCTGGACGTGCACAGGATTCGCCGGGACACCCTGATGCAGCTCCTGAGCGCCGCCGGCGGACGAGCACCGGTGGAGGCGCCGGCGTACGCCCTGCCGTTCGCGGTCACGACACCTTCGACCGCCCGCGCGCTGTGCGCTCTGCTCGAGGACGGTTGCGCCGGCGCGGCCTGGGACCTGACCGCAGCGACGGCCGCGCACAGCCCCACTCGATCGCTTGCGGTCACCTGGCTCGGCGACTCGGCCGTGCGCGCCGCGCAGTGGCGCGGCCGCGGCGCCGCTTTGCCCGCCCTGCCCGGCCGGCCCTGACCACGGTCGACCGAGGATGCCGAGCGGCTAGATGCCGGTCGGATCGACCAGGAGCATCTCGCCGGGGAGGAGCAGACCCGGGTTGGAGCCGATGGTCTCGTGGTTGTCGGCGTAGATCCGATGCACGAGAGCCGTCAGCCGCGCATTGGTGAGACGGCTGCCGAGCTGTGCCCGCGCGATCCGGTAAAGCGTGTCGCCGGAGCGCACCAGGTGCAGGTGGGCTGCCGCTGACCGGCCGTGGCGTACGACGACCAGCTCGAGGGTGAGCGTGCGAACGATGGTGCCGCTCGGGCTCCGATAGCCGAGGTGCACAGTGGTCTGCCCGTAGCCGGTCGCCGCGAAGGACACGAACTCGTTGGAGTTGCCGCCGACGCACGGGCTCGGGAGGCAGGCGGGCGTGCCGGTCGACGCGAGACCGATGAAGCGTGCGACCGCGGTGTTCGGACGCCGCGTGACGTCCCAGAAGAAACCGCAGGTGGCGCAGGTGGTCAGCATGACCTGAAGCCGCGAGTCGCGGTGCATGACGATGTGCCGACCGTTGTGCGGGCTCACGACCACCCGCGGCGCCGGAGCCGAGGCCACCACGGCAGCAGTCGCCGCCGTCGCTGCTCCCGGAGCGAATGCTGTCATCGCGACCAGCGTCGAGAGCATCCCGATGCACAGCTTGCCGAATGACTTGGCCATGGCCCCTCCCCGTATGGCGACCCGGCGGACGTTACTCGCTCGCGCGCCACCTCGTGACCAGTTCCAGAAGCTCGGTCAGCTCGGTGATCACACCGTCGGGAACGGCCTCGGCCCTGGGGACGAAGTCGTTGCGCACCCAGACGGTGCGCATGCCGACCGCCGCAGCGCCGGAAACGTCGTCGTGCAGCCGGTCGCCGACGAACACCGACTTCGCGGCGTCCACGTTCATCGCGCGCAGCAAGGCGTTGAATGCTTCCGCATGCGGCTTCACGTGTTCGAGGTCGCTCGTATAAACGCGCGCGTCGAACAGCTCGAGCAACCCGTCCCGCGCCAACACCTGCTCATGCCATTCACGTGGCCAGTGGGTGTTCGACAACAACCCCAGCCGCAGGCCCTCCCGCCGTAGCTCGGTCAGCACGTCGTGCGCGTCATGCCGGGGGTAGCTCGCCGGCGCCCAGTGTTCGAGGTACGCCGCGATCGCATCGTCGTGCAGCACATCGTCGACGGGTAGCCCGGTCGCCGCAGTCGCGTTGCGCAGCACCTCTGCCGTCGTTGCGCTGCGCAGCGTCGAGGTGGTGCGTTCCCAGATCGCACGCTCAGAGGCCAGCAACGCCTCAGCGACCTCGGCCTGCCGGTCCGGAGCCAGCACCTGCGCGGCGACAAGCCAACCATCGATCATGTCGACGTTGTGGAACGGCGTGATCGTGCCCCCCCAGTCGAAGAGGACTGCCTCGATCAGGACGCCAACTCGCTTACGACGCGATCGAGCGCGACGTTGCGTCGCTCGCCGCTCTTGCGGTCCTTGACCTCGACCTGGCCCTCGGCGAGCGCCTTGCCGACGATGACGATCACCGGCATGCCGAGGAGGTCAGCGTCCGCGAACTTCTCTCCGGCGGTTGCGCCCCGGTCATCGAGGAGCACCCTCTTGCCAGCGGCTTCGAAGTCCCGCGCAAGCTGCTCGGCCGCGGCCAGCTGCTCGCTCGTCTCTCCCGGCTTCGCCTTGCCGACCGGCACGAGGTGCACGTCGTACGGAGCAATCGACGCCGGCCAGACGAGTCCGGAGTCGTCGGCGGATTGTTCCGCGATCGCTGCGACTGCACGGGAGACGCCGATGCCGTAGGAACCCATGGTGATGCGGATGGGTTCGCCATCCGCCCCTTGCGCGTCGAGCTCGAACGCGTCGGCGTACTTGCGGCCCAGCTGGAAGATGTGTCCGATCTCGATGCCGCGTGCGATCTCGAGCGCGGAGCCGCAGCGGGCGCACCGGTCGCCGTCGCGGATCTCCACGGCGCCCAGCTCCCCGGCAGGTTCGAAGTCACGACCGCGCACCACGTGGGCGGCATGCTTGTCCTGCACGTTGGCGCCCGTCACCCAGGCGCTTCCGGGAACCACGAGCGGGTCCACGACGTAGCGGATGCCGATCTCGGCAAGCAGCTGCGGTCCGATGTAGCCCCGCACGAGCTTCGGGTGCCCCGCGAGATCATCGGCGTCGGCCTGCTCGACTTCGACCGGTTCGAGCTGGCCTGCGATGCGCTTGAGATCGACCTCTCGGTCGCCTGGCACACCGACGACGAGCAGCTCCCAGTCCTTGCCGCCAGGTTGACGCGTCTTGAGAACGACGTTCTTCAACGTGTCGGCGCCGGTGAACGTCCGGTCGAGGTGCATGCCGTTGAGGCGGTCGACGAGCGTCTCGATGGTCGGCGTATCCGGGGTGTCGAGCACGACTGACTCGGGATGCGAGGACGGGTCCTGCTTCGGCGGCGCCGCGATCTCGACCGCTTCCGTGTTTGCCGTGTAGTCGCAGTTGGTGCACTGCACGAAGGTGTCCTCACCGTTGGTGGCCGGAGCGAGGAACTCCTCGCTGGCCGAACCACCCATGGCGCCGGAGACGGCGAAAGCGATGCGGTAGTCAAGACCGAGTCGCTCGAAAATCCGCTGGTAGGCGACCCGATGGTCGTCGTAGGACTTCTGCAGACCGGCGTCGTCGAGGTCGAAGGAGTAGGAGTCCTTCATGACGAACTCGCGGCAGCGCAACAGCCCGGCACGCGGCCGAGCCTCGTCGCGATATTTGGTCTGGATCTGGAACAGCGTCAAGGGGTAGTCGCGGTAGGACGAGAACTCACCCTTGACGAGCAGGGTGAACAGCTCTTCGTGCGTCGGACCGAGCATGTAGTCGGCGCCTTTGCGGTCCTGCAGCCGGAACACGCTGTCGCCGTAGTCGGTCCATCGACCGCTCGCCTCGTAGAACTCTCGCGGCAGCAGAGCGGGAAACAGCACCTCTTGCCCGCCGATGCGCTGCATCTCCTCGCGCACGACCTGGCCGATGGTGTCGAGGATGCGCTTGCCGAGTGGCAGCCAGGTGTAGATGCCCGGCCCGGTACGACGGATGTAACCCGCGCGCACGAGAAGACGATGCGACGGCACCTCGGCGTCCGCCGGATCCTCACGCAGGGTGCGCAGGAACAGCTCGGACATTCGGGTGACCATGCGTCGAGGTTATCCAGCGTCGGCAATCGAGTTCGTCAGAAGAGCACCGACATGAAGGTGCCGACGGTGCGGAAGCCGACGTGCTCGTAACAGCGACGAGCCGGCAGGTTGAAATCGTTGACGTAGAGGGAGACCACCGGGGCGATCGAGGCCCGGCACTCGCGGACGACGGCCGCCATACCCATCACCGAGAGGCCCTCGCCGCGCCTGGTCGGCTCGACCCACACGCCTTGGATCTGGCACACGTTGCGAGTGGCGGCACCGACCTCTGCTTTGAACAGCACCCGACCGTTGTCGATCCGCGCGAACGACCGGCCGGAACGCACCAGCTCGCTGACTCGCGCCCGATACAACGTGCCGCCGTCCGCCGCGACCGGCGAGACACCGACCTCTTCGGTGAACATCGCAATGCTCGCCGGGAGGAGCATCTCGAGCTCGTCGAGGGTGACCCGGCGCACGCCGAGGTCAGCCGAGACCACAGGGTCGGTCTCGATGGCCATCAGCGGTTGGTCAGGTCTGATGTCGCGGGCACCGCCCCAGGCCGGTTCGAGGGCTCGCCAGAGAGGCGCGACGAGATGCTCAGGCCCGACGATGGATGAGCACCGCCGGCCGTGTCGGCGGGCACGATCTGCAAACGCGTCGATCGCGGCCTCGTCTGCGGCAGCCGGGACCAGGTTGGCGCCCGAGTAGCAGAGGCCGGTCAACCGTCCGTCGACGACATGGCCCCACATTTCCGCGCCCAGCCGCCACGGATCGAGCCCGGCCGCCTCGACGCGCGAGTGCACGAAGACGTTGGCGACCGGGTCTTTCGCGAGCAGCTCCAGCACCGACGGCAGGTCCCGGTCGTCGAGGACGCGTATGGGCGAGCTGCGAAGCACGGGCGGAGATCAAACCGTCAGGTGACGGAGATCGACGGCTCGCCGGACATGACGCCCGCGGCCTCCATCTCCTCCGCGAGGCGCATGGCCTCCTCGACGAGGATCTCGACGATCTGCGCCTCGGGCACGGTCTTGATCACCTCGCCTTTGACGAAGATCTGACCTTTGCCGTTGCCGGACGCGACCCCGAGGTCGGCCTCACGTGCTTCGCCCGGACCGTTGACGACACAGCCCATGACCGCGACCCGAAGCGGCACGGTCATGCCTTCGAGTCCGGCCTGCACCTTCTCCGCGAGCGTGTAGACGTCAACCTGCGCGCGGCCGCAGGAAGGACAAGACACGATCTCGAGCCGCCGCTGCCGGAGGCCGAGGGACTCGAGGATGGCGATGCCGACCTTGACTTCCTCGACCGGTGGCGCCGAGAGCGACACCCGAATCGTGTCGCCGATGCCTTCGGCCAGGAGTGCACCAAAGGCGACCGACGACTTGATGGTGCCCTGGAACGTCGGTCCGGCCTCGGTGACGCCGAGATGCAACGGGTAGTCGCATTGCTCGGACAGCTGCCGGTAAGCCTGGATCATCACGACGGGGTCGTGGTGCTTGACCGAGATCTTGATGTCGCGGAAGCCGTGCTCCTCGAAAAGTGAGCACTCCCAGAGTGCGCTCTCGACCAACGCCTCGGGCGTCGCGCGACCATGTTTCTCCAGCAGCCGCTTGTCCAACGAGCCCGCGTTGACACCTATGCGGATCGGCACGCTTGCCGATGCGGCGGCCTGGGCGATCTCCTTGACCTTGTCGTCGAACTGCTTGATGTTGCCGGGGTTGACGCGCACGGCGGCGCAGCCGGCGTCGATGGCGGCGAAGACGTACTTCGGCTGGAAGTGGATGTCGGCGATCACCGGCATCTGCGAGTGCTTCGCGATCTCCGGCAGCGCGTCCGCGTCGTCCTGGCTCGGACAAGCGACCCGCACGATCTGGCAACCGGCGGCAGTGAGCTCGGCGATCTGCTGCAGGGTCGCGTTGACGTCGGCGGTCAACGTGGTCGTCATGGACTGGACGCTGACCGGCGCTCCCCCGCCCACCATGACTCCGCCGACGTCGATCTGACGGGTCTGCCGGCGCGGTGCGAGCGGCTCAGTCGGCAGCTCGGGCATCCCGAGCGATACGGCCGTCACGACAAGTTCCTTCCCGCGGTCACTGGATGCTGATCGGATTGACGATGCCGGCGTAGAGAAGCAAGAGCGAGACACCGACAAAGGCGGCGAATACAGCGTAGGTGACCGGCATGATCTTCATGATGTCGACGCGGCCCGGGTCGCGTCGACCGAAAACGCGATAGACACGGCGGCGAGCCTGTTCGAACAGAACGATGGCAACGTGTCCGCCGTCCAAGGGCAGCAGCGGCAACATGTTCAGCGCTCCGACGGCGAAGTTCAGCGACGCAGTCAGCGCGATCAGCCGCGCCAATCGTTCACCGAACGACACCTTGACCTCGGCGATCTGGCCGCTGACACGGGCGATGTCGACCACGCTGGCCGCGCCCTCGGTCGAGCGCTTCTCGCCGCGCAGGATCTGCGAGATCTCGTGCGGCAGCTGACCGAACGCCTTGACGGTTTCGACCGTCATCTCACCCAACGTCGAGAACGTCCGCGGGACGGCGCCGAGGACGCTGACCGGCTTCTGCTCCTCCACCGGCGAGATGCCGATCCGGCCGATCGTGCGCCCGTCCTGCTGCATCGCCAGCGGTGTGATCGTCACATCAACGTCGTGACCGTCGCGGATCACCGTGAGGGTTACGGGTCGGCTGGGGCTTGCGACGATGCCCGAGCGCAGCTCGTCGTACGACGACAAGCGCCTCCCGTCGAGCGCGATGACGCGATCACCGTCTCGCAGCTTGCCCGACGCGGGCGCAAGCGGATCTTTCGACGTGCAGGTGACCGCGTTCGGGTCGAGTGGCAAGCACTTGCTGACGGTGCCGATCTTCAAGGTCGTCGTCGTCTTCAAGATGTCGCCGGTTGTCGCGATGACGAGAAAGAGGAGCACGATCGCGATGATGAAGTGCACGATCGATCCGGCGGACAGGACGACCAGGCGTTGCGACGCCGGATGCTTGTAGAAGACACGGTCTTCGTCGCCCGGCGCGACGTCTTCGAGCTCGGTCATTCCGATGATCTTCACGAAGCCGCCGGCCGGGATGGCCTTGACGCCGTATTCCGTCTCACCGCGGCGGGTCGACCAGAGCGTGGGCCCGAACCCGACGAAGAACCTGCTTGCCTTCATGCCGTAGCGCTTCGCGGTCAGGAAGTGGCCGGCCTCGTGCAACATGACGGACACGAGCAGGGCGACGACGAAGAAGACGACTCCGAACGTGTAACTCATGCGGCCGTCACCATCTCCCGAGCGCGCGCGCGGGCCCATCGCTCTGCATCGAGCACTTCCTCCAGCGTCGGTTCGAGCACGACGTCGTGATCTGCGACCACACCGGCCACAGTGTCGACGATTCCAAGGAATGGCAGGCGTCCGGAGACGAAGGCCTCGACCGCTTCCTCGTTGGCGGCATTGAAGACCGCAGGCGCGGTGCCCCCATGCCGTCCAACCTCCCGCGCGAGCTGCACGGCCGGAAACGCGTCGCTGTCGAGCGGTTCGAACGTCCATGTCGGCGACTGCGTCCAGTCGACGGCGCCGGCCGCCCCAGCGACCCGGTCCGGCCAACCCATCGCGAGGGCGATCGGAAGATGCATGTCCGGCGGACTCGCCTGGGCGATCGTCGAGCCGTCGACGAACTCCACCATCGAGTGGATGACCGACTGCGGGTGCACGACGACCTCGATCGCGTCGTAGTCGATGCCGAACAACCAGTGCGCCTCGATCACCTCGAGGCCCTTGTTGACCAAGGTTGCCGAGTTGATCGTCACGACCGGTCCCATGTTCCAGGTCGGGTGCGCCAATGCCTGCTCGGGTGTGACTCGGACCATGTCAGAGCGCGCTCGGCCCCGGAACGGGCCGCCACTCGCGGTCAAGATCAGCCGCCGGACCTCACCAGCAGCGCCGGCTCGCAGGCACTGAGCAAGCGCGGAGTGCTCGGAGTCGACCGGCACGATCTGTCCGGGCCTTGCCCGCTGGGTGACAAGGGAGCCACCGGCGACGAGCGACTCCTTGTTGGCCAGGGCGAGCACATGACCCGCGTCGAGAGCGGCCAGTGTCGGGGCGAGGCCGATGGAGCCGGTCATGCCGTTGACCACAAGATCGGCGCTCGGCCAGGCCGCGACCTCTGCCGCGGCGTCAGGACCCGCCAGCAGCTTCGGCATCGCGAAGTCGCCACGGTCGTAGCCGCGGCGCTGAGCCTCGGCATAAAGGGCAAGCTGGACGTCCTCGGCGGAGGTGGAGCGGGACACCGCCACGGCCTCGACGCCGAGCTCGATCGCCTGAGCCGCCAGCAGGTCGGGCCGGTCGCCGCCTGCTGCGAGGGCGACCACGCGGAACCGGTCCGGCGCTGCCCGCACGACGTCGATGGCCTGGGTGCCGATCGAGCCGGTCGACCCGAGCAGCACTACGTCGCGCGTCACACCCCTATTGTCGCCCCTCCTCCGGCTACCGGGTGGGCTAGAGCAGGATCGCGACCTCGGGGCTGTCGTGATGCGGGTCGCGCGTCGTCGGCTGAAGGCACGTTGAGTCGACGAACGTCGCGGCGATGCGCCCGTCCGGGAAGAAACCGACGCTTTCGTAGTCGAAGCGCGGCATCGTCAGCGATGAGACGTCGTTGCCGGTCTCGATGTCGCCCTTACCCACGAGATAGGTCCGCAGCAAATGCGGAGTGGGGTGGGAGATGTCGACGCGGAAGACGATGTCGTGTCCGTGGTGCTGCGCGTCGTCCCACCGGCTGCTCACCGCGGCCTGGCCGAGCTTGCCGTTGGCAATCACGTTGAACAGGTCGGAGGTCTCCAGCTGCGACGCCACGCCGGCCGGCGGCGCGAGCTGAGTGGTCGACCAGTGCACCCCGCCGTCCCGTGAGGTCGCCAGTGTGAGCGATGCATTGCCCGGGTTGGGATAGACCTCGGTGAGATAGCCGCGTGAGTCCTGTCGCACCTCGCCCTGCAGGGTGCCGATCAGGCGCACGCACTGCCACTTCGCGGTGGCCGGATCGAGCCGCGCCACGGTGCAAGCCTGATTGCCGGTGATGTCGTCGGTGTTGTTGGTGCGCAGCAAGCCACCACTGGTCAGCGGGATGTTGCCGGTCCAGGGGTGCGGCTGCCACCAGTCGGCCGCCGGGTTGGGCTTGACCGGGATGCGGTAGCGCGGACCGGCGCCGCTCTGGCTCTCGTCGTTGGCGTAGTAGCTCGGTGTGCTGTAGTCCTGTCCGTCACTGCTGAACGTGTCGATGTCCTTGGTGATGCCGCCACCCATGACGTCGAGCAGGAACGGCACCTTCTTGCCGCCCAGCACGAACGGGCCCTGTGCGTAGGTCAGCCACGGACGGTCGTAGAACGGCGTCTTCATGATGACCTCGGACACCTGCCACGACTTGTGCTGCGGGTCGTAGGTGTAGGCCTGCAGGTGGTCGCCGCTGTAGGCGTCCCAGGTCACGCCGTAGACGTTGCCGTCCGGCCCGATGACGTCCGCACCTTCACCGCCGGCGACAGTGGCACCGTTGTCGTTTTGGTCCGGGATGTCGAACTTGACTTGGTACCAGTGCTTGCCGCGGTCGTCGGTGTACCAGGGGTAGGTGCCCCCGGACTCGACCAGCCGGCCGCCCCGGGTGGTGGTGATGTAGGTCTCGCAGCAGTTGCCGCCGGCCGGCGACATCCGCCACTTGGCGGATCCGACCCGATGGCCCTTGGCGTCGTAGACCGGGTAGCTGCTGACCCGCACCGCCTCGGTGACGGAATGCGGCGTCGCGCCGGTGGACGGGACCGGTCCGGGACCGGCGTACGACGCCACTGTCGCAAGGGCAATGACGGCTGCTGAACCGGCCAACGCGAGCTGGTGTCTGCGCACGGCGGGGAGTTCGACGTGGATCGGCCAACTCCTGCCTGCGGCGGCAGCGGCGAACGTCCACTATGGTCCGGCCGTGACGCAATGGACCAACTGGGCCGGCAACCAGACCGGTCAGCCACGGGCGATCGAAACACCCCGCGACGTCGAAGAAGTGTCGTCGCTGGTCAAGCGGGCCGCGGCCGCGGGCCAACGAGTCAAAGCGGTGGGCGCCGGCCACTCGTTCACCCCTACGGCCGTGACCGACGGCACGTTGCTCCGGCTGGGCCGGCTGACCGGGTTACGTGAGATCGACACGGCAACCGGCTTGGTGACCGTCCATGGCGGCACACCGTTGCACCAGCTGAACGCGCTCCTCGCCGCCAACGGCCTGGCGATGAGCAATCTGGGCGACATCGATCGGCAGACGATCACGGGTGCGATCTCGACCGGCACGCACGGGACCGGCGAGCTCCTGGGCGGGATCGCTACCCAGGTGCGTGGACTGGAGCTGGTCATCGGCGACGGATCGATCGTCACGTGCTCGGCAACCGAGCGACCGGAGCTTTTCGCTGCCGCACGCGTCGGACTGGGTGCCTTGGGCATCATCACCGCGGTCACCCTGCAGTGTGAGCCGGGATTTGCGCTGATCGCCGACGAACGTCCGATGCAGGTCGACGAGGTGATGGCGCGCTACGAGGAGTTCGCGCACGACAACCAGCACTTCGAGTTCTACTGGTTCCCTCATACCGACCGTGCGTTCGTCAAGCGCAACAACCGACCGCGCGACGACCAGGTGACGCCGCGACTCGGACGAGTACGCGAATGGGTGGAAGACGAACTCCTCTCCAACTACGCGTTCGAGTTGCTGTGTCGGTTGACACGAGCGAGGCCTTCGCTGATCCCGCGCGCGAACCGGATCGCGGCCGACCAGCGACCGAGAACCTTCGCCGCGCCGTCGTACGAAGTCTTCATCTCGCCGCGCCGGGTGCGGTTCGTCGAGATGGAGTACGCCGTGCCTCGTGAACACGCACAGGCGGCGTTCCAAGCAATTCGCGACGCGATCGACCGCGAGCGACTCCAGGTCTCGTTCCCGGTCGAAGCTCGCGTCGTCGCTGCCGACGACATCCCGTTGTCGACCGCCTCCGGTCGCGAGTCGTCGTACTTCGCGATCCACATGTATCGAGGTGTGGAGTTCGAGCGCTACTTCCGGGCAGTGGAAGGCGCGATGCGAGAGCTCGGCGGAAGACCGCACTGGGGCAAGATGCACTACCGGACGGCGGAGGATCTGCGACCTGCTTACCCGCGCTTCGACGAGTTCCTCGCCCAGCGCGACGCGGTTGATCCCGACCGCGTCTTCACCAACGACTACCTCAACCGGGTGCTGGGCGCATGACGACTCCGAAAACGATCCACGAGCTGCAAACGCCGGCGCTGCTGGTCGAGCGTCGCGTCTTCGACGACAACATCGCCACGATGACAAAGGCGCGTCCCGGTGAACGGTTGCGCCCACACGTCAAGGCCCACAAGTGCACGGCTCTCGCCAGGCAACAAGCGCAGGCCGGTCACGCGAACTTCACCTGCGCGACGATCCTCGAGGTAGAGGGGATGGCAAAGGCGGGGCTCGGCACCGACCTGATGTTGGCCAACGAGGTCCTCGACATGTCCCGCCTTGCGTCGGTCGTCGACGCCGGTGCGCGGGTGACGGTTGCGATCGACTCGGACGCAGTGCTCGACGCGGCCGCCAGAGCAGGCATCAACGAAGTCGTGGTCGACGTCAACGTCGGACTACCCCGCTGCGGCTGCTCCCCCGACGATGCCGGCCGCCTTGCCGACCTTGCCCGATCGCGCGGCATGAGTGTGCGCGGGGTCATGGGCTACGAGGGGCATGCCATGGCGATCGACGACCTCGACGAGCGCCGCCGCGTGGTCGAGGAATGCATGACCAAGCTCGTTGCCGCACACGAAGCGGTCGGTGGCGACATCGTCTCGGCCGGCGGCACCGGGACCTTTGCCATCAACACCTGGGCCAACGAGATCCAGGCCGGCTCGTACGCGTTGATGGACACGGCGTACGGCGCCCTGGCGGACCTGCCGTTCGGCAACGCGCTCACCGTCCTCGGCACGGTCATCTCCACCACGGGCCCGGCAAACGGGATCCCGGGTTGGGCGGTGATCGACGTCGGACTCAAGTCACTCGGCATGGACCACGGCAACCCGAGGGTGCCGGGCGGCGTTGTGTGGTTCTGCTCCGACGAGCACACCACCTGGCAGCCCGACGACGGCGTGAAGGCGGCGGTAGGCGACCGGGTGCGGGTGCTGCCGGCCCACGTTGATCCGACCGTGGCCCTGCACGAGCGGATGTATCTCGTCGACGGCGATGACGTCGTCGACGTGTGGCCGGTCGACCTGCGCGGTTGGTAAGGTCCGCTCGCGTTAACAGACAGGCGAACCGGGGATCGGGCAGCTCGATGAGCTGCTCGAGGACGACGGGGACGGGCTGCCGGTCGTCGACGACGACGGGGACGGGCTTCCGCTCGTTGACGACGACGGGGACGGCGATGTCGACGTGGTCGTGCTCGACGACGGTGATGGCGATGTCGAGGTGGTCACCTTCGGCGTCAAGAACGTGACGCTGTTGGCACTGACCGCGCTGAGCGTGGCGTCAGCGACCAGCATGTTGCTCGTGCTACTGGGGTTGCAGACGATCGACAACGTGCCCCGGCCGGCGGTCGCCGAGGCCAACGGGACCGTCACGTTGTCGGCCGAGCTGCCGCCCAGCGGGTTGGTGTCAGCCGCCGGCACTGTGACCTTCACCGCGGGGGAAATCGCCGTTGCGCCGAGGTGGATGTTGCACGTCACGTCGACGTCGGAGGAGCCGTTGTTCACGAGCAGCACCGAGCCCGTGACCGCGGCCGGCCAGCGCAGGCTGAGGGCGGCGACCCGAGCGTTGGCGCCGAGCGGCGTGACGTGACCGGTGGCAACGACCGCTGCGTCCGGCGGACCCAGCTGCTTCACCACGCTGGGGGATATCTGTGACAGCGAGCTGATGATGTATTTGGTCGTCGCCGTGGCGGCGCCCGCGATCACAACGCCGATGACCACGACCAGGGCGGCAATGGTCATCGTCTTCTGAGCTCGTGGCACGGTTTCTCCCTACGGTCGCCGATCAGCCGCGTGCCGGTCGGACCTTCGAGGGTTCTCCAAACAGAACCGAACTCCTGCCGGGTGCGTGGATAGTAGTGACATGACCACGAGTGGGTTGGACCCCGCGCGCCCCGTCGGGCGCCGGGTCGTCCTCGGGCTGCTCGGGCTCGGCGCAGCGTCGGTCGCCGCCGGACCGTGGATCTCCCGAGGGCTGGGCACGCTCGCCGGATCGCTCTCGGCGCACGACCCGACCGGCCTTTCGGCACTGATCCCGGGCGCGGGCTGGCGCTACTACACCGTCACCAATTCCTTCCCGTACCACTCACCCGCGTCCTACCGGCTCGCCGTCAGCGGCAACGTCGACCGTGAGCTCTCGCTCACGACCACCGACCTGCGCGCGCTGCCCCGCACACGGCTGACCGCCGACTTCCAATGCGTCACCGGCTGGCGGGTGCCGAACGTGCATTGGGAAGGCGTGCGACTGTCCGAACTGCTTGACAAGGCCGGCGTGCAACCGGGGCAGAGCGACGTGCAGTTCGTGTCCTACGACGGCACCTACACCGAGTCGCTCACGATGGATCAGGCGCGGCGTTCCGACGTCCTCGTGGTGGACACACTCGACAAGAAGCCGATCGGCCGCGCACATGGCGGGCCGGTCCGGTTGCTGGTCGCCCCGATGTACGGCTACAAGTCGTGCAAGTGGCTCTCCGAGATCCGCGTCGTCGACCGGCTGATCCCGGGCTACTGGGAGCAATACGGCTATGACCAGAACGCGTGGGTCGGTCGATCCAACGGGCGACGCGATGCCCCGACGTGATGACCGGCCGACGACACTTCCCAGGTTCACCCGCGCCGAGACGTGGGTGCATCGGCTGACCGCAGCGATCGTCGGAGTTCTGTTCGCAACCGGTGCCATCTTGTACGACGAACAGCTGTCGCTGCTCTTCGGACGTCGGGTGATCGTCGAAGGCACCCACATCGTGGCCGGACTGCTGCTTCCGTTCCCGACCCTCGTGGGGCTCTGGTTGTCGCCACAGCTGCGGGCGGACGTCAACGTGATGTCGCGCTTTGCATCGTCTGACTGGCAGTGGCTGCGCCGCCGTGACCGTCGCCGGGCTCGGCTACCGGTGGGCAAGTTCAACGCGGGACAGAAGCTTGCGGCTGCCGTCATGGTCGGCGCCGGCCTGGTCCTGTTCGGCACCGGGTTGTTGTTGATCGCACCGGCGCGCATCAACCTTCCGGTCAACGTGCGGCAGGGCGCGACCATCACGCATGACCTGTTCACCTTCGGTCTGCTCGTGCTGCTCGCGGGACACCTGTGGCTGGCGCTGCGCCATCCGGAGGCGCGAGAGGCGCTGCGCTCGGGCAACGTCGACCGCCGCTACGCCGAACGCGAGCACGCTGCGTGGGCCAAGGAACAGATGGCCGGCCGTTACGACCGGTAGATCCAGACGCTCATTCCGTCGTACAGCTTGTCGTAGAGGCGATTCATCGCCGGCACGGTGATGCGAACGCAGCCGTGGCTGGCCGGGTAGGCCGGCACCGACGGCTCACCGTGAATCGCATAGCCGGAGTAGTTGAAGTAGGCCGGGCGGTAGAGCACGCCGAGCTTGGCAGTGACCCAGTGATCGACCTTGTATTTCACCGAGAAGTGGCCGGTGGGCGTGATGGCACGCTGGGTGGTGCCGTCGGATCCGACGTAGTAGTAGCCACCACCGGTAGAAGCATCGAGGATCCGGCTGATGCGACCGTTGACGGCGTAGTAGAGCACTTGGCGGGTGAGATCGACTTCGACCGCCGCGACCGTGGCCAGCGGATGCTCGAGGCGCGGCAGTCGGGGTGACACCAACGCCGACCAGACACGCGCGCCGACGACTCCGTCGCGGGTCAATCCCTGCACCTTCTCGAAAGCGACCACAGCGTGTGTCGTGTCGAAACCGAAGGTTCCTGTGACAGTGCCGACGTCGTAGTGCAACGCCAGCAACCTCTTCTGAAGTGCGGTGACATCCGTGCCGGACAAGCCCTCGCGCAAAGTCCTGTGCACGCCAAGCATCTGCGCCGTTGCGCTCACGTTGCCTGCTTGCCGGGCATCGGCGGGCCGGCGCACTCGGTAGGTGTAGCGACCGGTCGACGGAAGCGTCACGGTGAAGGTGTAGTGGCTGGTCGACGACAGCGTCGTCCGGCCGATCGTGTGCCAGGCGCCGGCGTAGTGCCGCTCCAGCGTCACCGCTCCCGTCTGCGCGGGACGAACCGAGCCGCGTATGTGCAACGGGGTCAGGATCGGTGCAACGGCAGGCACGCTCGCCGTGACGGCGGGATGCTGGACGACGGTCACCGGATCGCTCGCCGCAGCGGCATACGACGCGGTGGCGTCATAGGCGACGCGATAGGCAGTCGTAAGAAGCGGCCGCACCACAAAGCTGACGGCGCCGTTGGCATCGGTAGTCGCGGTTGCGACGCCGTTCCACGCCGACGTCGCTGCGGGCCTCGCCTCCAATGTCGCCGGCTGCCCGGGGAGGCCGACTCCTCCCGATGTCAGCGTGCTGCTCACCCCCACCGTCGCCGGATAGGTGATCGACGTCGCGGATGCGGCGATGCTGGCCACGGGCAACACGTCAAATGCGGGTGCCGTGACATCTCCCTGCGCTGTCCGCAACAGCACCGGTCCGCTTTGTGCTTGCGGAGGGACGGCGACATCGACTTCGGCATCGGAGACCGGAGTCACCACGACGTCACTCGCACCGGCGAAGGCGACCGCTGTTACGGCGGATAGGCCGCTGCCGGTGATGACGACGTCCGTGCCGACGATGCCGGTGGTGGGGGAAAGCGCGGTGACGGTCGCGGTGTCCGCAGACGCCGGCCCGGCGGCGACGCCCACAGTGATCGCGGCCGCACCGATGACACCGATGACCCGCGCCAACATGGCGTCTCCGTTCCCCCCGCCCCGTGGCGGCGCGACACCCCAACGTTACCGTCGCGCTACCCCATTTCCGGTGATCTTCGGCGCAACGACCGGATTTGCCGACGACACGCCGGCCAGGTGGTCACGGACGCGAAGACGCCGCCTCCGCGGCCAGCTGACCGCACGCCGCGTCGATGTCGCGGCCACGCGTGTCCCGCACCGTTGTCGACACACCCGCTTCGCGCAGGATGCGCACGAAGTCACGCTCCACCGACGGCCGTGATGCAGTCCACATCGACCCGGGCGTCGGGTTGAGCGGGATCAGATTGACGTGCACGAGCCGTCCCTGCAGCAGCTCGGCCAGCAAGGCGGCGCGGTCAGCCTGGTCGTTGATGTCTCGGATCAGTGCGTACTCGATCGACACGCGGCGACCCGTGTGACCGGCGTAGCGCCAGGCAGCGTCGAGCACCTCGCTCACCGGCCATCGCGTGTTTATCGGGACGAGAGTGTTACGGAGTTCGTCGTCAGGGGCATGCAGCGACAACGCCAACGTGACTTGCATGCCCTCGTCCACGAGCCGATGCATCGCCGGCACGAGGCCCACGGTCGAGATCGTCACATGCCGCTGCGCCAGGCCGAGCCCCTCCGGCGGGGCCGAAGTGAGTCGTCGTACGGCGCGCAACAGCGCGTCATAGTTCGCGAGCGGTTCTCCCATTCCCATGAAGACGACGTTGGAGAGCCGCGTCGGTCCACCCGACAGCGCGCCCTCGGCGGAGGCGCGGGCAGCCGAGACAACTTGTTCGACGATCTCGGCGGTGGAGAGGTTCCGCGTCAGGCCGGCTTGGCCGGTCGCGCAGAACGGACATCCCATGCCGCACCCGGCCTGCGATGACACGCAAACTGTCGTGCGGTCCGGATAGCGCATGAGCACCGACTCGACGAGTGCACCGTCGAACAGCCGCCACACCGACTTCAACGTCGCCCCGCCATCGCACGACAGAGTTTTCTGTTCCGTCAACAGCTGCGGCAACAACAGCTCGGTCATCGATGCACGCAGCGACATTGGTATGTCGGTCATCGACGACGGGTCGCTCGACAACCGCCCGAAGTAGTGCCGGGAGAGCTGGTCGGCTCGGTAGCCCGGCAGCCCTACGGCGGCAACCGTTTCCCGCCGCTCGGATCCGGTCAGATCCGCGAGGTGGCGAGGTGGCTTGGCGCGGCGCGCGTTCATGCGCCGTGAGCAGTGACGAACCCGGCGAGCACCAGCCAGGCGACCGGCGCGCTGGGCAGCAGCGAGTCGAGGCGGTCCATCAGGCCGCCGTGTCCGGGCAAGAGGTGCCCCATGTCCTTGATGCCGAGATCTCGCTTGATCATCGACTCGCCCAGATCGCCGAGCGTCGCGCTGCAAACGATCGACAGTCCGAAGACGACGCCCTGCCACCAGTCCGCATGCATCAGCGTCACGAAGAGGATCGAGCCGCAGACCATGCACGCGACCGCCGACCCGGCGAGGCCCTCCCATGACTTCTTCGGGCTGACCGTCGGCGCCATCAGATGCTTGCCGAGCAAGACGCCGGACGCGTAGCCGCCCACGTCACTCGCGACAACCGTGGCGATGAACGCAGTGACGCGGCGGGCTCCGTCGGAGGGTGCCAGCAGCAATGCCGCGAAGCCGGCCAGGAACCCGACGTAGATGAGCGCGAGCAGGCTTCCGCCGATGTCGGCAAGCATGCCTTCGGCTCCCTCGACCGCGCGCCATACAACCACTGCCAGCGCCGTCAGCAACATCGCGACCGTCATGGCCTCGCGCCCGTTGGTATAGGCGAGGACAAGGATGCTGACCGTGCCGACGGCGAGCGGCACGATCGGCGCGGAGAGCGACTTCTCCTTGAGCGCCCGCACCAGCTCCCACTGGCCGCCGACGATCACAACGATTACGACACCGAGAAAGGCCGGCCGGTAGGTGAAGAGCGTGCCCAGCACGAGCGCGCCCAACCCGAGCCCGACGCCGATCGCGACGGGAAGGTTGCGCCCGGCGCGTCCCGGCGACGCCGGGGCGGCCTCATCAGCCGCCGGGCTCTCCACTGCGTCGGTCGCGCTCACACTCGACCTTCGCTCAGACTTCTAATAGCTCGCCTTCCTTGGCCCGCAGCGCCTCGTCGATGTGTTCGACGTAGGTGTGGGTGATCTTCTCGAGTTCCTTCTCCGCGCGGACGACGTCGTCCTCGCCGACGTCGCCGTCTTTCACGAGCTTGTCGAGCGAGTCCTTGGCGTGGCGTCGGATGTTACGAACCGAGACGCGGCCTTCTTCCGCTTTGTGCCGAGCCACCTTGATGAGGTCCTTGCGCCGCTCTTCGGTGAGCTGTGGGAACACGACGCGGATGATGTTGCCGTCATTGGTCGGGTTGACGCCGAGGTCACTGTCGCGGATGGCCTTCTCGATCGCTGCCAGCGAAGACTTGTCGTACGGCGTGATGACGGCCATGCGCGGCTCGGGGAGGTGAAACGACGCCAGCTGGTTCACCGGCGTCGGAGCGCCGTAGTAGTCGACGACAATCTTGGCGAACATCTGCGGAGTCGCCCGCCCAGTGCGCACTGTGGCGAGATCCTCGCGCACGACGTGGACGGCCTTCTCCATCTTCTCTTCGGCCTCGAGCATCGTTTCGTCGATCAACGGGAGTCCTCTTTCGGCGAGTCCAGGTCCGCGACAAGTGTCCCGATCTTCTCACCCTGCACCGCTCGCGCGATGTTGCCTTCGGCGAGCAGGTTGAACACGACGATCGGCAACTTGTTGTCCATGCAGAGGCTGATCGCGGTCGCATCCGCGACCTTCAAGCCGCGGCGGAGAACCTCCGCATAGCCGAGCCGGTCGAACTTCGTAGCGGAGGGATTGGTCTTGGGGTCGTCGTCGTAAACGCCGTCAACGGTCTTCGCCATGAGCAGCACCTGCGCGCCGACCTCGAGCGCCCGTTGCGCGGCGCACGTGTCGGTGGAGAAGAACGGGGCTCCGAGTCCGGCCCCGAAGATGACGACGCGCCCCTTCTCCATGTGCCGGATCGCGCGACGCGGGATGTACGGCTCGGCCACCTGGCCCATCGTGATCGCGGTCTGCACTCGCGTTTCGACGCCGACCTTCTCCAGGAAGTCCTGCAACGCAAGGCAGTTGATGACGGTCCCGAGCATCCCCATGTAGTCGCCGCGGGTGCGGTCGACGCCGCGTTGCGCGAGCAGCGCGCCCCGGAACATGTTGCCGCCACCGACCACGACGCCGACCTGCACCCCGCTATGCACGACATCGGCGAGTTGACGCGCGATCGCAGCGACGGTGACCGGATCGATGCCGAGCTTCGCCTCGCCGCGGTCACCTGGGCCGGCGAAGGCCTCACCGGAAAGCTTGAGCAGTACCCGATTCCACTGGATGCCCGGATAACCCTCGTCGACGCTCACCCTGACAGTGTCTCCTGTCGCCAAGTCGGTCGTGACCGGGTCAGGCCCCCACTTCGAACCGGGCGAAGCGCTTCAACGTGACGCCCGCCTCGTCGACGACCTGCTTGACCGTCTTCTTGTTGTCGCGTACGTAGGGCTGGTCGAGCAGCACGACGTCCTTGAAGAACCCGGTCACCCGGCCCTCGACGATCTTGGGCAGCGCCTGCTCGGGCTTGCCCTCTTCGCGGGCCGTCGCCTCGGCGATGCGCCGCTCGTTGTCGACGAGATCGCCGGGCACGTCGTCGCGAGTGAGATACTGCGCACGCAACGACGCGATCTGCATCGCGATGCCGCGCGCGGTCTCGACGTCGTCGCCCTCGAACTCGACCAGCACGCCGATGGCCGGCGGGAGGTCGCTCGCCCGGCGGTGCATGTAGGACGTGACCTTGCCGTCGAACACGACGACCCGACCGAGCTCCAGCTTCTCGCCGATCTTCGACGCGAGTGCGTTGATGTTGTCCTGCACGGACTTGCCGTCGGCAAGTGTCAGGTCGAGCAGGGCGTCCCGGTCGCCGGCGCTGTTGGCTGACGCGGCCGCGACGATGTCGTTGGCGAGGGAGATGAACTCCTCGTTCTTCGCGACGAAGTCGGTCTCGCAGTTGAGCTCGACGAGAGCCCGCTCCGCGGCCGCGACAAGACCCGAGGCAGCAGTGCGCTCGGCGCCGCGCTTGTCGACCTTGGCGGCGTATTTCACCCGAAGGATCTCCGTCGCCTTGTCGAAGTCGCCCGCAGCCTCTTCGAGCGCCTTCTTCGCATCCATCATGCCGGCGCCGGTCAGGTCGCGAAGCTTCTTCACATCGGCAGCAGAAATCGCCATGTCAGTTCTCTCTTCCGAAAAGGTGCGTACGTCGTCGTACGCGCGTCAGGACTGGGCCCTCAGGACTGGGCCGGCGCACCATCGCCGGCAGCAGTGCCACCGGTGTCGCCGCCCTCGAGCAGCTCGCGCTCCCAGTCGGCCAACGGCTCGTCGGCGCCGAGCTCGCCGCTGGGTTCGGGCTTGACGTCGCCCTCGGCCGACGCTTGCGCAGCGCCGGCGCGGGCGATCAGCCCGTCCGCGACCGCGTCTGCCACCACGCGGGTCAGCGTCGCCACCGAGCGGATCGCGTCGTCGTTGCCGGGGATCGGGTAGTCGACCTCGTCCGGGTCGCAGTTGGTGTCGAGGATCGCGACGACCGGGATGCCGAGCTTGCGTGCCTCGGCGATCGCGATGTGCTCCTTCTTCGTGTCGACGACCCAGATGGCGCTGGGGAGCTTCTGCATGTCACGGATGCCGCCGAGCGTGCGCTCGAGCTTCTCCCGCTCGCGCGCGAGGTGCAGGGCTTCTTTCTTCGACAGCACGTGCACGCCGCCGGTCTGCTCGAGCACCTCGAGCTCCTTCAGCCGCTGCAGGCGCTTGTAGACCGTGCTGAAGTTGGTCAGCATGCCGCCGAGCCAGCGCTGGTTGACGTAAGGCATGCCGACGCGCGTCGCCTGCTCGGCGATCGCGTCCTGCGCCTGCTTCTTGGTGCCGACGAACAACACGCTGCCGCCGTGCGCGACCGTCTCCTTGACGAAGTCATAGGCGCGGTCGATGTAGGACAGCGACTGCTGCAAGTCGATGATGTAGATGCCGTTGCGCTCAGTGAAGATGAACCGCTTCATCTTCGGGTTCCAGCGCCGGGTCTGGTGCCCGAAGTGGACACCGCTCTCGAGCAGCTGGCGCATCGTGACGACGGCCATGGTCGTGCCTTTCCTCGGTTCCTCGCGACGGTCGGGCGACCGGCACGCCTGACGCTCGTGGTCCGTGACCGCTACATCCATGGTGGGTGTGGCGGACCGAGTCGGACTGCACCCCGGAGCGCGGGGCGCGAGCGTGCGAAGTCAGCTTCCTTGCGAAAGCCGCTGTGCACAGCATACGCGGCGTCCACAGATCGGCTCCTGGGCATTTCAGCGGGCCGACATCCGCCGCACCCTGGGCCGATGTGGACGCTTCTCGCCACGGTCGCGCTGGCCGCCGCGCCGGCTGCGGCACCGGCTGCCCTACCGGCCACCGGACCAGGCCCGGCCCCCTGGGTGTGGCCGTTGCCCCCGCCGCACCAGGTGCTCGCCGGCTTCGCCCCGCCCGCGCACGACTGGCTGCCGGGACACCGCGGTGCCGACCTCGCCGCGGACCCGGGCGAGACCGTGGTCGCGGCCGGCGCCGGCATTGTGGCGTACGCCGGGACCATCGCGGGGGTTGGCGTGGTCGCGATCCGGCACCCGGGTGGGCTGGAGACGACGTACGAGCCGGTAGCTCGGTCGGTGCGGACGGGTCAGGTCGTGCGTGCCGGCGAACGGATCGGCAGCGTCGCGGGCCGGCTCCGCCACTGCACGCAGACGTGCCTGCATTGGGGTCTTCGCCGCGGCCCGACTTATCTCAACCCGTTGGCGCTCGTCGGCGAGGTGCAGATCCGACTGCTCCCCCTGCTCTCGCCGACGGCCCGATCACCTACCGGGGTCGCGTGGGCCGTGCCTGCTGCGGCTGCCGGGCTCATCGGCTATCGCCGAGTGCGGCGTTGACTGACCGTCAGCGAGCCGCTAGTCGCGGGAGTCGTTGAGCTTGGCACGCAGCTGGAGCACGGCCTTCGTGTGCATCTGGCAGATGCGGCTTTCGGTCACTCCGAGCACCTGCCCGATCTCGGCGAGCGTGAGGCCCTCGTAGTAGTAGAGCGTGACGACGATCTTCTCGCGCTCGGGAAGCGTGTTGATGGCGCGCGCGAGAAGGTACTTCGTCTCCTCGGTCTCGAAGGCCATGACCGGGTCTTCGGCCTTGGTGTCCTCGAGGGTGTCGACCAGCGAGAGCTTGTCGCCGCGCTCACCACCGACGTTGAGCAACTCGTCCAGTGCGATCACGTTGACGAACGAGACCTGGCTGAAGATCTGGTGCAGCTCCTCGAGCCCGATGCCCAGCTCTTCGGCTACTTCAGGCTCGGTCGGCGTGCGGTGCAGCCTCGCCTCGAGAGCTGCGTACGCCTTCTCCACCTCGCGCGCCTTGTAACGGACGGAGCGCGGGATCCAGTCGATCGCGCGGAGCTCATCGATGATCGCGCCCTTGATCCGGCTGATCGCGTAGGTCTCGAACTTGATCGCGCGAGAGATGTCGAACTTCTCGATCGCGTCGATCAACCCGAAGATGCCGTAGGAGACGAGGTCGGCCTGCTCGATGTTGGGCGGAAGCCCGACGCCCACTCGGCCGGCAACGTATTTCACCAACGGCGAGTAGTGCAGGATCAGGCGTTCGCGAAGGCGCGGGTCGGCGGTGTCCTTGAAGTCGCGCCACAGCTCGGCGATGGCGTCTTCGACCGCGGCGGGGTCCGGGGTCGTGTCGAGCAGGTCGGCGTCATCCCCGTCATCAGCGACACCGGTCGCGGCGGGCCGAGCGGAACCGACCGGCTCACGCCCGGGGGTGCGCCCGCTCATATGTCGCCCTCAGTCGCTCGATGGACACGTGGGTATAGATCTGCGTCGTTGCGAGCGTAGCGTGACCGAGCAGTTCCTGAACGCTCCTCAGGTCGGCTCCCCCCTCCAGCAGGTGCGTGGCCGCGCTGTGGCGCAGCCCGTGCGGCCCGAGGTCCGGCAGCCCCGGCACGGCCCGAAGCCGCTCATGGACGGCCCGCCGCGCAGTGCGCGGGTCCAGGCGACCGCCGCGGGCCCCGAGCAGGAGCGCCGGCCCGGAGTCCGCGGCGCGCCAAGCCGGCCGGCCCTCGGCGAGCCACCGGCTGATCGCGTCGAGCGCGGGCATGCCGATGGGGACAGTGCGCTCTTTGCGGCCTTTGCCGAGCACGCGGACAGTGCGACGTTCGAGGTCGATGTCGTCGATGTCGAGCCCGCACAGCTCGCTTACCCGGATGCCGGTCGCGTAGAGCACCTCGAGGATCACTTGGTCGCGCAGCAGCTGCACGGGATCGAGCTCCGCCGCCGGATCCGGCTGCGAGTTGAGCGCGGTGAGCGCGTCGCTGGCTCTGAGCACCTCGGGCAGCCGCCGGTGCGGCTTCGGTGAGACGAGGCGCACGCCTGGATCGCTCTGGCTTAGGCCGCGCCGATGCGCCCAGGCGGTGAACACGCGAGCCGAGGATGCTCGGCGGGCAAGGGTCGTGCGGCTTCGGCCCTGTGTGTGCTGCTTGGCGAGCCACGACCGCAGCACCGTGAGGTCCACGTCGTTCGGCGACTCGGCATGCAGCAGCGCGGCATGCTCGAACAACCCGACGAGGTCGGTGCGATAGGAGCGCACTGTGTGCGGCGAGAGGTCACGCTCGAGCGACAGATGGTCACAAAACTGCTGCAACGCCGCAGCGAAGGCAGGTGGCAGTCTCGGCTCCACGTCTTGCGTTGCGCTTCGCCGGGGGGTGGCCACAGGCTCACGCTGCGGGATGGCCCCGCACCCGGTCAAGCATCGCGTCGGCGCGCCGCGCCGCGCGGCAATTCGGCGACGGTGGATCGTCCTAGAGCCAGGCCAAGGGCAGCGGGCGGTCGGGACGGCCGTCGGCGTGCCGATCGTCCCGGCCGGCCTTGCTCATCCGCCACCCGCTGTCGGTCTGCTCGACGAGGCCGAGCGCCCTCAACGCGGCAAGCGCAGGCTCGACCGCCTCGAGGCGAACTCCGGCCGCGACCGCGATGCGCTGCGGTGGCACTGGCGTGCGCACCGGCACTCCGTCGAAGACACGGCGCACCAACGGACCGAGACTGTCCCGCGGACGCGGCGGTGGCGACAGCGAGTCGGCCATCTCACCGAGGTGGCCACACTGCTCAATGACCTCTGCAGCGCGCGTCACGAGCACCGACCCGACGACCTCCCGCAGTGCGACGTGGCAGCCTTGCGACATCGCGGAAGTCACCGGCCCGGGAACGACCATCGTGTGTCTGAGCAGGTCACGGGCGTGGTTGAGCGTCGACCGGGCTCCACTGCGCGCCGCCGCTTCGACCATCACCGTGCCCAGGGCCAGGCCGGCGATGATGCGGTTGCGCACGAGGAACCGGTGCCGTTGCGGCGCCGAGCCGGGTGGATGCTCGGTGACGACCAACCCTTCGCCCGCGATCCGCTCATAGAGGCCCCGATGTCCCCGCGGATAGGGAACGTCGATGCCGCAGGCGAGCACTCCGACTGTCGGCGCCGACGCAGCGAGGGCGGCACGGTGCGCCGCGCCGTCGATGCCGTAGGCCAGCCCGGACACGATGGTCCACCCGCGCTCGCCCAGCTCCGCCGCCAGCTCCTGGGCGACATGTTCGCCGTACGGCGTGGCGGTGCGCGTGCCCACGATTGCCACCGCTCGCCCACACAGGTCCGCCAGCTCATGCGGTCCGCGCACCCACAGGCCGAAACAGTCGGCATCGATGCGCTCCAGATCGTCGAGGAGCGATGGCCACTGGGCGTCTCCCGGACAGACCAGCCGGGCGCCGACGACCGCCGCCCTTTCGAGATCGCGGCTTGCGTCGCTGTCGGCAAGACGGTGCTGCAGCGCAGCGACGTCGACGTCGGGGATCGGCGCACCGCTTCGGATGTCCGCGACGGTGGCCTCCGGCCCGTGCCGGCGCACGTGGTGCACGAGGGGGGTCATCGGCTCGCTGATCCGCAACAGTGTCGCCCTTGCCACGCGCGCTCCGTCGCTGATCGTCGGGGCCGTCATGCGGGAACCCGAAGCGTGGTGAGGTTGTAGCCGGACCGCAAAGCGCTCGCCTCCAACACTTCGTCCACGCCGGGTCGGTCCAAAGCGGCAAGGTCGGCCAGCGTCCACGCGAGCTTCAACACTCGGTCGAGCCCACGCGTCGACAGCCCGCCGCGATCGAGCTGGGCGTAGAGCGGCCGCATCGCTTGACGCGGCACCGGCCACCGTCGTCGCACCACCGGTCCGGGCACTTCGGCATTCGTCGTCCACGGCATGCCGGCCAGGCGTTGCCGCGCGCGTTGCCGGGCCGCGAGAACGCGAGGGCGAACGGCGTCGGTGGCTTCGCCACGAATGCCGGACTCGAGCACCGCCGGCGAGACGTTGTCGAACTCGACCCGCACGTCGACGCGGTCCATCAGCGGTCCGGAGAGCCGGCCGAGGTAACGCGTGCGCTGGGCACCGGAGCAGTGGCAGGTGCCTCCTCCCGGTGTAACTCCGCCGGCCGAACACGGGCAGGGGTTCGCAGCGAGCACCAGCTGGAACCGGCACGGATAGGTCGCAACGCCGGCCGCCCGCGCGAGGCTCACCTGGCCGGACTCGAGCGGCTGTCGCAACGCATCAAGTGCTCGCGCGGCGAATTCCGGTGCCTCGTCCATGAACAGAACGCCACGGTGAGCGAGCGATATCGCGCCCGGTCCCGCGATGCCTGACCCACCACCGACGATCGACGCCACCGTTGCGGAGTGGTGGGGGGCGCAGAACGGCGGACGGATGATCAGTGGCCGTGCCGGAGTCAGGGTGCCGGCGATCGAATGGATGGCGGTGACTTCGCGGCCTTCGTCGTGAGTGAGATCCGGCAGCAAGCCCGGCAGGCGTTCGGCGAGCATCGTCTTGCCCACGCCAGGCGGGCCTTGCAGGAACATGTGATGCCCGCCGGCAGCAGCGACCTCGAGCGCTCGCCGCGCGGCCGGTTGGCCGACGATGTCCGCGAGATCTGGTGGATCGACCTCGTCCGGGCGCGGTTGCTCGTCCGTCGGCGGAGGTGGTGTCGGTGTCTCGTCCCGGAACCAGGCGCACACCTCGGCCAGCGATCGCACGCCCACAACGTCGGCCTCGGTGATGAGCCGGGCCTCGCCGTAGTTGGCCGCGGGCACGATGAAACGCCGGCGACCTGCTTGGAAGGCGCCGACAACCGCCGGGAGCACACCTGTCACCGGTTTGACAGCGCCGGTCAGCGAGAGCTCACCGAGCACGATCCAGTCGTCCAGTGCATGGGGCGGCAATGACCCGGCCGCCGTCAGAGCCGCCAGCGCGATCGGCAAGTCGTAACGACTCCCGGACTTCGGAACGGTGGCGGGCAACAAGGCGACAGTCACCTTGCGCGCAGGCCAGCTTTCGCCGGAGTTGCCGACGGCCGGCCGCACCCGATGCACGACCTGGTTGAGGACGCGGTCGGCCAGCGCGGTGAGCACGAACTGTGGTAGTCCCGTTGCAACGTCGACCTCCACCTCGACGACGTGCGGCGTCATCCCGACCAGCGCAACGGACCAGCTGCGGGCGATCGCCATCAGAACGCTCCGCGAACATGCTCGACGGTCGCGGCCCCGAGCGGTTGTCGAAGCACACCGACGACGTCGAAGCGCACCTCGACGCCGCCGGATGGGTGTTGCTGCAACCAGAGGTAGGCGAGGCGGCGCAACCGATCGGCTTTGCGCCGGGTGACGGCTTCGACCGGCAAGCCGAAGCCGGTCGCCGACCGTGTCTTCACCTCGCAGAACACCAACGCATCCCCGTCGCGCGCGACGATGTCGATCTCACCGTCGGCACATCGCCAGTTGCGCGCGAGGATCTCCAGGCCCGCCTCGCTCAGATGCCGAGCCGCGACGTCCTCGCCGTAGCGCCCGACCGCGTCCTTGGCCCGCACGCGACCACCTCCGCAGCCACAGTGCAGCCGCGGAGGTCGCTCGCAGCGGACCTAGCGCACAGCGGTGGAAGGGGACCCGAAAAAGCGTGCTGTTGATGAAGGGGCAGTTGCCTAGAGGCGGCGACCCTGAGCCTGTGGGCGGGTGTCGACCTCACCGTCCGGCTTTCCCGGAGGTGCGTTGGAAACGATCTTGACCCCATCCGGCGCGGCGCTCTGCTCGCTGGTCCCGGCCGCGGACTGCACCGACGGCACGGACACGCCCTGCGAGTCACCCGGAGTCGGCACACCTCCATCAGCCGGCGGCGCGGCGGAGTGCAGCATCGATGCCGCCCCACGCTCGTCGTCGGCCTCGATGTTCTGCGGCGCCCTTCCCTGGTCCATCGAGGCCCGCGACGCTTCGCCTGCTTGCGCAGACTTGTCCGGCGCCGTCTCGATGGGCTCAGCCTTGTCCTGGTTGGGATCCGGCGGAGGAGTTCCGTACGACTGGTTGTCGCTCACACAAACGGTCTACCCGCCCAGCCCGTGCGGAAGCCGCCCGATGAGCGCCGATCATGCGCATCTTCGTCGTATGAGGCGCCGCGAACGACGTATTTGTGCATGATCGCGAGGGCGACGGGCGGGAAGGACAACGACGGCCGATCCCTCAGCTGCCCGCCTCGGGCAGCGTGAGATCCGATTTCGCCAGCTCCTCGACATTGACGTCCTTGAAAGTCAGCACCCGCACGTTCTTCACGAAGCGCGCGGGGCGGTACATGTCCCAGACCCAGGCGTCGCTCATGACGACTTCGAAATAGGTCTCGCCGCCGTCCGTGTGCTCATGCATGGTCACGTCGTTGGTGAGGTAGAAGCGCCGCTCGGTCTCGACGACGTAGGAAAAGAGCCCGACGACATCGCGGTACTCGCGATAGAGCTGCAGCTCCATCTCAGTCTCGTACTTCTCGAGATCTTCGGCGCTCACGCAATTTCTCCGAGGTCAGCTGGCGGCACGGCTTCGGCTTCCAGCGTTTCACGAAGCAGGGCGCCGCGAACATTCACATAGGAGAACCGGTGCTCAGCGCACGGTCCGTGCGCACGCAGCGCAGCTTGATGTTCGGGTGTCACGTAGCCCTTGTGCTCGTCGAAGCCGTACGACGGAAACCGGTCATGCAGCCGGGTCATGAGGCGGTCTCGCGTCACCTTGGCGATGACAGATGCGGCCGCAATGCAGCCGGCCACGCGATCGCCCTTCCACACCGCGAGGCCGGGCACATCGAGCCCGGGCACCGGGAATCCATCGGTGAGGACGTAGGACGGTTTGACCGCGAGCTGCGCCAATGCGCGACGCATCCCGATCACGTTGCAGACATGCAGGCCGCGCCGGTCAACCTCCTGCGGCGCGATGACGACCGCCGTCCATGCGAGCGCCCGCCGCACCACCTGCGCATAGACGCGCTCGCGCGCGAGCGGTGTCAGCAGCTTCGAGTCGGCCAGACCGGGCACCTCGCCCCGCTTGCCCTCCGGCAGGATGACCGCACCCACGACGAGCGGTCCGGCACACGCGCCGCGCCCCGCCTCGTCGGCGCCGGCCACGGGCCACAAGCCGCGACGGGCGAGCGCTCTTTCATAGCCGTACAAGCCGGCGTCGCGTCGTACGGTCGTGCCCGGAAGTCGCTCGTCGAGGCCAGGAAGAGGCATCGGGGTGAAGCGTACGTCTACCGGCGGCGGCGCAGGCGGCGGCGCAGCAAGGTGACAGGAATCGCACCGATGACACCGAGCCCGAGCGGCGTAACGCCTGTCGACGTGACGCTGTGCAGCGCCGACGCCGCAAGCCCCTTCTGGTGGAACGTCGACGGCACCGGCAAGGTCTTCCAGTCCGATGGCGGCCAGACGACGACGAAGGCCCGACCGATCACGTCGTTCTGCGGAACGGTGCCGTCGTGGTCTTGCATGTGCGCGCGCGAGTCCGCGCTCCCGGCGCGGTTGTCGCCCATCACCCACAACCGCCCCTTGGGCACGACCACGTCGAACGGCGTGTCCGAAGGCCGCGCGCCGGGATAGAGATATTTCTCGGTGATCGGCACGCCGTTGACGGTGATGTGGCCCTGGGTGTCGCAGCAGACGACGTGGTCGCCACCGACACCGATCACGCGCTTGATGAAGTCCTTGGAGCTCGGTGCCGCGACACCGACAGCGGAGCCGATGTCGTGGAAGAAGCGCGCGATGGGGTTGCTCGGCGGGTTGGAGATGAACTCCGGCTGGTCCTGCCAGGACTTCGGCCCCTTGAAGACGATGATCTCGCCGCGATGCACGTCGCGGAGTCGGTAGACCAGTTTGTTGACCAGCACCCGGTCGTAGTGCTTGTCCGGCGGGCCGCCCTGCAGTGTGTTCTCCATCGACGCCGACGGGATGTAGAACGCCTGGACGAGAAACGTCTTGATCAGCAGCGCCAATACGAGCGCGATGAGGATCAGGAACGGCAGCTCACGCCAAAACGATCCGCCGTGCTTGACCCGAGGTGCGGAATCGGGCTGTTGCGGCGTCGGGCCGGTGCCGGGGTGTTGGTCATCCGGTGCCGGGCCGGCCGCCGGGGCGGCGCCATCGGCAGGAGTGGTCACAGGCGTCCTCGCGGGTGGCCGCTACGGCAATCAGCGCGCGGGCGTCGTCTCGCGCTTCTCCTTGATCTTCGCCTTCTTGCCGCGCAGCTCCCGCAGGTAGTAGAGCTTGGCGCGACGTACGTCGCCGCGGGTGACGATCTCGATGTGGTCGACGATCGGCGAATGCACGGGGAACGTCCGCTCGACGCCGACGCCGAAGCTCACCTTGCGAGCGGTGAACGTCTCACGCACTCCCCCGCCCTGACGCCGGATGACGACACCCTGGAAGACCTGGATGCGCTCGCGGTTGCCCTCGACGACGCGCACGTGCACCTTGACCGTGTCACCCGGGCGGAAGTCCGGGATGTCGCTGCGGAGCGCGGCAGCGTCGATCGCGTCCAGGGTCTGCATGGAAATCGTCCTCTGTGATCAAGGGCCGCGCAGCAGCCACCGCTGCCACGGGAAGAGCGTGCCGGAGCAAGGAAACACTCTAGCCGAGAAGGTCGGGTCGAAGCGCTTTCGTGCGCTCCAATGCTGCTTGGCGCCGCCATGCGGCTACCGCGGCGTGGTCGCCGGAGAGCAGCACCGGCGGCACGTCGAGCCCGCGCCAGCTCGCGGGACGGGTGTAGGCAGGCGCCTCGAGAAGGGTGCCGTGCTCGGCGTCGGTTTCGAACGACTCGGTCGACGGGCTCTCGGCGTTGCCCATGAACCCGGGGATCAGCCGCACAACGGCCTCGACCATGACGAGCACAGCGGCTTCGCCGCCGGCCAGCACGTAGTCGCCGATCGACACTTCTTCGACCTGCATCCGGCTCCGCGCGTCGTCTGCCACCCGGGCGTCGATGCCTTCGTAGCGGGCCGGAGCAAAGACCAGCCACGGTTCTGTCGCCCAGGCCCGCGCGTCCACTTGGGTGAAGCGTCGCCCGGAGGGGGTGGGGATGACCAGTCGCGCCGGCGGGTGGCTGTCCGCGGGCACCACCTCGTCGAGCGCCCGCCCCCACGGCTCCGGGCGCATGACCATGCCCGGTCCCCCGCCGTACGGCGTGTCATCGACGGTGCGGTGCACGTCGCCGGTCCACTGCCGCAGGTCGTGCACGTGCACGTCGACCAACCCGCGCTCGCGCGCCTTGCCCAGGAGCGACAGCTCGAGAGCGGCAAGGTAGTCCGGAAAGATCGAGATGACGTCTATGCGCATGCGACGGCCGTCCTCACAGCTCGAGCAGCCCGTCGGGTGGATCGATGACGACATGCCCGCGGGTGACGTCGACCTCCGGCACGATGGCCCGCACAAACGGCACCAGCAGCTCAGCACCGTCAGGGCGGCGTACGACGAGCAGGTCCGAACCCGGAGGATGCAGCACGTCGTCCACCGTGCCCAGCGGCTCTCCGGTGAGCGTCAGTGCGGCGAGCCCGACCAGCTGGTGATCCCAGTACTCGTCCGGATCGTCCGCGACGGGGCTGGTCGAGGAGTCGGCGACGAGCAGGGTGCCGCGCAGACCCTCCGCGCCGGTGCGGTCCGTGACCTCGTCGAAGCTCACCAAAAGTCGGCCAGAGTGCCAGCGCGCACGCCGGACGGTGAGCGGACCCCGCTCGGGCGGATCGGTGTCGACCCGAAGTCCGACGGCGAAGCGCTCGTCCGGCAGGTCGGTGCGCACCTCGACCGCGACCTCACCGCCGATGCCGTGAGCGCGCGCGATGCGGCCCACCACGAGCTGCACGCCGGGCCTGCCGTCGTGTCAGTGCGCCCGGTCGACGTCGACCAGGTCAACGCGCACGCCACGGCCACCGAGCGCCGTCATGACGGTGCGCAGTGCCCGCGCGGTGCGACCGCCGCGGCCGATCACCTTGCCGAGGTCCTCAGGGTTCACGCGCACCTCCAGCACACGCCCGCGTCGCTGGGTGTGCAGGTCGACACGAACGTCGTCCGGGTGATCGACGATGCCGCGGACGAGGTGCTCCAGCGCCTCCTCGAGCATCAGCTCTCGGCGGCGGGCTCGTCGCCGGCGCTCGTCTGCGCGGCCGGGGTCTCAGCTTCCGCGACCGGAGCCTCGGCCTCGGCGGCCGGAGCCTCGGTTTCCGCAGCAGGGGCTTCGGCGGCCGGAGACTCGGCCTCGGCGGCCGGAGCCTCGGTTTCCGCAGCGGGAGCCTCTGCCGCCGCGGGCTCGGGCTCGGCCGGTGCGGTCTTGGCGGGCGCTGCCTTCTTCGGGGCGGGCGCGTCGGTCAGCGACTCCTTGGCGGCGGCCTCGAAGATCGCCTTGCGGTCGGGTCGCGCCGGCGCTGTCTTGACGCCCTCGGTCGGGGCCGCCTCGCCCTTGAACCGCTGCCAGTCACCCGTCACTCGCATGATGGCGGCAACCGGCTCCGTCGGTTGCGCGCCGACGGAGAGCCAGTACTGAGCGCGGTCGGAGTCGAGCTCGATGAAGCTCGGCTCCTCCTTCGGGTGGTATTTGCCGATCGTCTCGATCACTCGCCCGTCCCGCTTGGTGCGGGAGTCGGCGACGACGATGCGGTAGTACGGCGCGCGGATCTTGCCCAGGCGCATGAGTCTGATCTTTGTTGCCACGAGGTGAGTTCTCCTACGACGAGATGGACGCCCGATCGGCCGCGTGGGGTTGCGGCGTACGTTTGCCCGGGACGCGCCGGAGACAGGTAGAGGGCCCGAGCCCGGCGAGTGCTCGCCGAACATTCTGCCAGACGCCAGGCCGTCGTGCCGGAGTCAGCGCTCCGGGATGCGACCGGCCTGCCAGACGTCGCGCAAGCCCCAGGGCAGGATGATCGCCGCGTAGATCAGCGCGCCGCCCCAGGAGAACATGATCGCGAAGCCTCCGGCGGTCATGATCGCCAGCGGGATCAGCAGGCCGATGGTCGCGACGACACGTCCGACCGGTCCGAAGGTGGTCGGCGTCTTGCCCCAGCGGGTCGTGCGGAGCCGCACCGGGGTGGCCGGACGATCTGCGCCGGGCGGGCGGAAGCCGCCGATGGCGGGAACCTTCGTGTAGCACTGGCTGCACCACTCGGCGGCCGCCGGAAGCGCGGCGCCGCACCGGGTGCACGAGGTCATGGTCCTGTTATCGGCCTCGCGAGCGCATGACTTTCGTGGCTAGTTCTCCGGTGGCAGCTTGAGATTCGAGAGGTCCGGGTTGATGCCCGGCGGCAGCTTCAACCCCGGCGGGAGTTGCAGAGCGCTCGGGTCGAAACCGGCGGGCAGCCGCGGCGAGGTGGACGGACGGCCGCCTTTGGCCTTGCCCTTCTTGCCCTTCTTGGCCGCGCGCTGCCCTGCTTTCTTCTGCGCCCGCCGCATGCCGGGCATGGAGCCGGCCATCTGCTTCATCATCTTGCGCGCTTCGAAGAACCGATCCACGAGGCCGTTGACCTCGGTGACCGTGACGCCGGATCCGCGGGCTATGCGCAACCTGCGCGAGCCGTTGATGATCTTCGGGTCCTGGCGCTCCGCCGGCGTCATCGACCGGATGATCGCGGCGATCCGGTCGAGGTCGCGGTCGTCGATCTGGCTGATCGCGTCCTTCATCTGACCCATGCCCGGCAGCATGCCGAGGATGTTGCCGATCGGACCCATCCGGCGGACCATCATCATCTGGTCGAGGAAGTCCTCGAGCGTGAGCTCGCCCGGGCCGAGCATCTTCTCGGCCATGCGGGCTGTCTCATCCGCTTCGAACGTCTTCTC
>DASSEQ010000125.1:0-6168 GCA_035695245.1 Mycobacteriales bacterium
CAGTGTCGCCTCGCCGTTCTTGTCGATGTCACTCTGCGCGTCGACCTTGTAGGTCGTCGTGGCGCTGCTCGTCTTGATGGTCACGGTCTTGCCGGCCGCGTCGACGGCCGTGACCGTGCCGGACAGCGGGAGGCCGAAGCCGTGCCCCGGACCGCCGGCCATCGGCGGCGCTTCGGTGTACGCCGACGACGTGGCGGGCGTCCCACCCGACGAGGCGGATGCGGACACCTCCGCAGCGAGCACACCACCAGCGAGTGCACCGGCCAGCATGAGTCCTGCCGCCTGCCAAGCGGTCCGGCGAGTCGTGAGTTCCATGGTCGCGTCCTTAAGGTCCCTGGTGATCTGAGTCGAGTCTGGCTGGGGAGCCTGGGACGGACCTGTGCTGGACCTGTGAGTTCAGCCGCCGGTCACCGAGGTGGGAAGCGCCGCGATCCGTTGCTCGAACTCGTGCACGATGTCGGCGACCGATGTCTGGCCGTCGACGGCTGGTTGCACGCCGACCGGGTTGTCGAAGTACAAGCCTTCGAGCACGCGGCCGCGCTGCAGGTAAACCGCCATACGCTGATCGGTCTCACCGATGTTGTCGGTCGTCGTGAACAAGTAGGCAGCACGGTCGATGCCATCGACCTTCTGCCAGCTGCCGTCCGGCGCCGGCAGAAAACGTGTTGTCACCGTTGGTTCGTTGACCGGACTCACCACGGGCCGGTCACGCGGGCATTCGGCTACTACCTTGCGCACCTCTTTCATGGCCTGTCGCGCCGCCTGCGCGTTGCGGTAGAGCACCGCCTCCGTGCTCAAGACAGACGTGCCGATCGGGTCGTATTCCACGACCTGCAGTCGCGCCGTCCGCAACGACTCACTCGGGTACGTGCCGTTGCACAGGTCGAGGGTGGTCTGACCGACGACGTCGCTGCCACCGTTGAGGAGTTCAACCGTGTACGTCGATGCGACATCGGTTTGCCGCACGACGAGTCCCTGCAAAACCGACGCATCGGGATCAAACGGCTGGGTGACCGAAGGTGAAGGTGTGGGCACCGTCGGGAAGAACGGCGCGGTCGGTGGCGGGGGCGACGCATCCGACTGGGTGTGCCGGCTGGTGAGGGCCACCGCAACCACGGCGAACCCGATCACCAGCCCCGTCGCCATCGCGATGATGTTGATGGTGCGCCGCGACATCCGGCGTGGCGAGTGCTCGGGTGGCCAGGACTCCAACGTCTCCCACGGCGCGAACACCGCGGTCGGTGCTTCGGAGAAGTAGTTGAAGGTCGGAGCCGGGACAGGTGTGGGACTGCGCTCCGTCGGCGGTGGCACGGGGGGCCGCTCATGCGCCGGCCGCAGCTCGATCGTGGTTTCTCCGGAACCTGTCGGGCCGGTCGGGAAGACGTCACCGGTCCACGTGCGGCCGGTCCAGTAGCGGTGCTGGCCGGTGAACCACGGGTCGGGGTACCACCCCCGGCCGGGCACGCCGCCTGCTGTCACGACCAAGTCCTCCTCTGCGAGACGTCTCGATGCTCAGGGTCGCACCTTGGAAATTGCTGAAGGTCCCCAGTTGCTGCGGACAAGCCTTCAGCGCCCGTTCACACTCGACGTTGAACATCGCGACAACCGATGACAGGAGACCCGATGCCGCCCGTGCGGAAGCCCGCGGTCAGGAGCACCGCCGAACTCAGCACCACGGAGCTGGCGGCGGCGCTCGAGGATGCGCTGTTCCAGATCAAGCGGGTAGTCGTCGGCCAGGAGCGACTGATCGAACGCGTCATGCTCGCGCTCTTGTCCGGCGGGCACTGCCTGATCGAAGGCGTGCCCGGTCTTGCGAAGACGCTGACCGTCTCGACGTTGGCCCGCGTCGTCGGCGGCGAGTTCACGCGCCTTCAGTTCACCCCCGACCTCGTCCCCGCCGACATCGTCGGCACCCGCATCTGGCGGCCGTCGAGCGAGCAGTTCGACATCGAGTGGGGGCCGGTGTTCGCCAACGTCGTGCTTGCCGACGAGATCAACCGTGCGCCGGCAAAGGTGCAGTCAGCCCTCCTCGAGGTGATGGCGGAGCGGCAGGTTTCCATCGGCGGCACCACACGACACGTGCCCGAGCCGTTCCTCGTGCTCGCGACGCAGAACCCGATCGAGTCCGAAGGCGTCTACTCGCTTCCGGAGGCGCAACGCGACCGCTTCCTCATGCACGTCGAGGTGCTCGCCCCGTCGTACGCCGAAGAGACCGCGATCGTCGAACGCATGAGTGCGCACGCGCCGGTCGCGGAGCAAGTGCTGAGCCTCGGCGATCTGATCAGTGCGCAGCAAATCGTGCAAGACGTGTTCGTGCACCACGCACTCCGCGACTACGCCGTGCGTCTCGTCATGGCGACACGTGAACCCGACGCCTGGAACCTGCCCGACCTCGCCGGTCAGATCGCACTCGGGTCCAGCCCCCGCGGCACACTCGGGTTGATCGCCGCCGGCCGCGCACTCGCGGTGCTGCGTGGTCGCCGATTCCTTGTGCCGCAAGATGTGTACGACGTGGCGCCCGAGGTCTTGCGGCACCGGGTGCAGCTCACTTATGACGCGATCGCGCAGGACGTCACGCCGGATGACGTGGTCGCGCGCGTGCTGGCGGGAGTGCCGGCGCCGCGGGTTGCACCGTATCAGGATGCGCATGACCCCGCGACCATCGAGATGTTCGCGCCACCGGCGGCCGGATGAGCCGCAGCAAGCAGCCGACGTCAGCAGCGCCTACCGACCTGCTGACGAAGTCGGCCGTGCTGCGCCGCCTCGAGCTCGAGGTGCATCGCCGTCTCGACGGTCAACTGGCTGGTGAGTTCTTGTCGACGGCGATCGGCCCCGGCAGCGAACGTGCTGGGGCGCGACGCTATGCGCCGGGAGACGATGCGCGGCGGATCGACTGGAGTCTCACGGCTCGCTCGCTGGAGCCGCACATCCGCACCACCGAGGCCGACCGCGAGCTCGATGCACATGTCATCGTCGACCGCTCGCCCAGTCTCGACTTCGGCACTACCCACCGGGAAAAGCGCGAGGTGGTCCTCGCCACTCTCGCCGCGTTCGGTGTCCTGACGCAACGAAGCGGCAACCGGTTGAACGTCGTCGTCGCAGGCGGCGACCGGTTGCAGCCACTGCCGACCCACGTCGGGCGCGCCGGCGCTCTCGCGGCGTTGTCGAAGGTCTATGACACTCCGCGGCGCGACGCGGCGCCGGACGGGACCGCCGACCTCACGGCTGCGCTCGACTGGGTGCACCGCACCAAGCAGCGCCGCGGGCTCGTCGTCGTCGCAACCGACTTCCTCGACCGCTCCCGCTGGGCCGACGCGATGCGACGCGTCGCACTTCGCCACCGCGTCGTCGCCGTGCACATCACTGATCCGCGCGAGCTGCAGCTGGCTGCAGTGGGCATGCTCTCGCTCGTCGACGCAGAGTCGGGGCGTCGGGTGCATGTGCAGACCAGGTCCGCGGCGCTGCGGGCCAGGTACGCCGAGGCGGCGCATTCTCGACAAGGGCGGATCGCAGCCGACATCCGCCGTGCCGGTGGCGAATACCTCCATCTGTCCACCGACCGCGACTGGGTGCTCGACCTGGCGCGGTTCGTCAGCGCACGCGGTGGACGACCATGACGCTGCTCAACCCGACCCGGATGTGGCTGCTGGCCGCACCGGTGCTGTTGCTGATCGGCTATCTCCTCGCGCAACGGGTGCGTCAGCGCGCGGTCGTGCGTTTCACCGACGTCGACCTGCTCAGCTCGATCGCACCCAAGGCCAGCGGCTGGCAACGCCACGTGGCGAGCGCGCTTCTGCTCGGCGCACTCGTGCTCCTGGTGGTCGGCTTCGCTCGGCCGGCCGCGGCGACAAGAGTGCCGAAGAAGAGCGCGACGATCATCCTGGCTCTGGACACGTCTGCGTCGATGGCCGCGCAGGACGTGAGCCCGACGCGGCTCACCGCCGCGAAAAACGAAGCCGAGGCATTCGTCCGTGGCCTGCCGAGCGGCTTGAAGGTCGGCGTGGTCTCCTTCGACACGACCGCACGCGTCACCGTTGCCGCGACCGCAGATCGGGCTGCCGTGCTCTCCGGGATTGCTGCGCTGAAGGCCGGTGCGGGCACGGCGACCGCGGACGCGATCGACCTTGCCCTGGTCACCATCCGCGCCTTGCCCAAAGCGGCCAACGGCAAGCCCGAACCCGCGGCGGTCGTCCTCATGAGCGACGGCGCACCCTCGATCGGGCGCAACGGCCTGTCACCGCGGGTCGCCGCAGACATCCAAGCGACGGCGGCGAAGCAACAAGGCGTACCTATCGACACGATCGCCTTCGGAACATCACAAGGCGTGGTCATGTTGCAAGGCCAGGAAGTGTCGGTGCCGTCAGACCCCGCGACGATGGCACGCATCGCGCACGAGAGTGGTGGGAAGTCCTTCACAGCGAAGAGCGCAAACCAGCTGCGGTCGGTCTACAACCAGATCGGTCGAGCCGTCGGCTATGTCGTGCACAAGCACGAGGTGACCGTGTGGTTCACCGGTTTCGGCCTGATGCTGGGAGCGCTCGCTGCTGCAGCTGCCTTGATCTGGAGCCAACGCCTTGTCTGACGACCGTCACTGGAGCGACCCGCGCTGGGCCGATCCCGACACCCGGGCCCACGTGGACCAACCCATGCCGTCGTACGACGACAACGTGTGGGCCGCGCCGGCCCAACCACCCCCCACGGCGTCCAGCCGTTGGCACCCGCTCCTCGCCGGTCTCATCGGCCTGGTCGTCGGCGCAGCGGTCGCCGTGCCGTTCGGTCTTGCCCACCGCCCGGCAGTGCAGTCCGATGCGATCCAGAACCCGGTCTCGCCGCCCGGGGTCAACAACGCGCCGTCCGCCGACGACATCGCCACGCAGGTCGACCGATCGATCGTCGACATCACCAGCCGCCTCGGCTACCAGCGCGCGGTCGCGGCGGGCACGGGCATGGTCATCACCGCTGGCGGCGACGTGCTCACCAACAACCACGTGATCGACGGAGCGACGTCGATCACCGCAACGTCGGTGACGACCGGGCTCTCCTATACAGCGACGGTCGTCGGCACCGACCCCACCCAGGACGTCGCCGTGATCCATCTGACAAAGGCACCGCCCTTGGTGCCGATCGACGTGGGCGACTCTTCCAGCCTGACGATCGGGCAGGCAGTCGTCGCTCTCGGCAACGCCGGCGGCGCCGGCGGCACACCGGCAATCGCCAGCGGTTACATCACCGACCTCGACCGGCAGATCACCGCGACCGACGCCGGCGGCGGCAACTCCCAAAAGCTCTTCGGGTTGATCGAGACCGACGCGCCGATCCGGCCGGGTGACTCCGGCGGCCCGCTGGCCAACTCTCGAGCCCAGGTCATCGGCATGGACACGGCCGCGTCAGCCGGAAGTGCCTACGGCAACGTCAACAGCCGAGGCTTCGCCATCCCGATCAAGCACGCCCTTGACATCGCTCACCAGATCGAGGCCGGCAAAGCGTCGAGCACGGTCCACATCGGTCCGCGCGGCATGATCGGCGTGAGCGTCGCCGACGTCTCGGCCACGCCGGGCGCGGGAGCGCAGGTGCAGTCGGTCAGCTCCGGCTCGCCGGCAGCGAAAGCGGGCATCCACGCCGGCGACACGATCATCGCGATCGACGGTTCACCCGTCCGCACCACCGACGACCTCGGCACCCTGATCAAGAAACACGGGGCGGGCGAGAAGGTCACTGTCACCTGGATCACGGGCGCAGGAGTGCGCCACACGGCCTCGGTCACGCTGATCGCCGGCCCGCCCGACTGACAACTGGCTGATCTTCGCCGTCACGACCACTTTTCGTCCCGACACGCCGTAAAGCTGGTAGCCAGCGCGAAGATCAGCGCTGGGAAGCTCAGGCGTTCTTGACCGCGGTGACGAGGCCCGTCAGCGTCTCCTTGGCGTCACCGAAGAGCATCGTCGTCTTCGCGTCGTAGAGCAACGCGTTGTCGATGCCGGCGAAACCCGGCCGCATCGATCGCTTGAGGAATACGACCGCACGCGCATGGTCGACGTTGAGAATCGGCATGCCGTAGATCGGCGATCCGGGCTGGTCGCGTGCCGCCGGGTTGACGACATCGTTGGCGCCGACGACGAGCACCACGTCGGTGAGCGGCAGCTGCGGGTTGACATCGTCCATCTCGCG
>DASSEQ010000126.1:0-3515 GCA_035695245.1 Mycobacteriales bacterium
TCCGCATGGACTCCGACGACCGACGTCGATGCGCTCATGGCTCAGGTCGACGCACTCACCAAGCAAGTCCAGGGGCTCACAAGTCTCCTGCTCGATGCAGATATGGAAGGGGCTCCCAATGGGCTTCGATGACCTCGTCGCAGAGGCAATGCCGTTCCTCGCCACAGAGGAACTGTCCGGCACTGCCGGCGCTTCGTGGGAGTGGTCCTACGAGCTCACCGACAACGACGGCGCGCTCGTGGACTTCACCGGCTGCACGGGAACTTGCACGCTGGCGACCGCTGCGGGTGCGACTCCGGTTCTGACGCCGACCGTCACGTTCCCTTCGCCGGGCGTGGTGAAGGTGACCGCGACCCCGACGCAGACCGCTGCTGTCACGCCGGGCCGGTATCTGCATGAGGTCGAGTTGGTCAACGCCGCCTCTCGCAAGATCAAGGTGGTCGGTGCTGGTGGCGGGCGGTTCGTCGTGAAGCAGGAGGTGGCGTGATGCCGGTTCGGATCTCGCGTGCGAGCAAGCCCCATCTGGTGCGGGCGGTCGGCTCGACGGCGAAGTTGCGGCCGACGCAGGGAACGGGGCCGCAGGGTCCGGAAGGGCCTACTGGTCCGCAGGGTGCGCCGGGTGGGTCGGATGCCTCGTTCGCCGGGTGGGTGAGCGACACGGCGAGCCAGACGCGGGGGGCGCTTGATGAGGCGTTCTCACCACTCGCGGTCAACGGCAAGCAGGCGGTCCGCAAGGATGAGCTTGTCGTCAACGTCCGCGACTACGGCGCCAAGGGCGACGGCGTCACCGACGACGCAGCAGCCATCAACGCCGCACTGACGGCCGGCGCTGGCGGCGAGGTGTTCATTCCCGAGGGCACGTACCTCATCACCTCCAACAACCTCGTGCCGCCGTCGAACACCATCGTCCGCGGGGCAGGCAAGGGGTCGGTTCTCACGACCTCGACCAGCAACCGCACCCTTCTGCGACCGGCCGTGGGCGTGACCGACCTGACGATCCGAGAACTCCGCTTGGTGGGCGCCGGCACCTCTGCGGGTAGCACTGGCTCGGGCATCGTCCTGCTGGACGCCTCCCGCTGCCTCGTTTCCAACGTCACCGTGGAGAACCCTGAGCACCAGGGCATCGAGGTCGGCAGAAGCATCAGCGGCTCGACAGACGTCGTCGTGCAGAACTGCCGTGTGTCCGGAGCGACCAAGGCGACCGCCGGATGCGGCATCATCCTGGCCCGTTCCTCGTTCTGCCGGGTGGTGAACTGCACCGTCACCGGCAACCGGATCGGCGTGTCCTTCAACGACATGACCGACTCCACCATCGACCAGTGCACCGCCCGCAGCAATTCGGTATACGGCTTCACCATCGACGGATACACCAGCGGCGCCGGCCTCTCGGCCCGCTGCGTGATCTCCTCCTGTGTCGCGGGCGGGCAGACCTCGGGAGCCAATGGCGACGGGATCTATCTCGGCAACAAGTCAGTCGACTGCGTCGTCAGCGACTGCGACTCCTCCTACAACTCCCAGTCCGGAATCAAGATCAGCGACCAGTGTCACGGCACCACCGTGGTCGGCAACACCCTGGTGGGGAACGTGGCCAACGGCGTCCGGGTCCTGACCAACACCACCGGCACCGTCATCAAGGGCAACACCTGTCGCGGGAACGTGCAGGGCGTCTCGCTTGAGGGCGGGTCCAACGACACCGTCGTCAGTGGCAACCGGCTCTCGGGGAACACCCAGAACGGCATCAAGACTTTCCAGGCGCACCGGCTCTCGATCACCAGCAACACGATCGTCGGCAACGCGCAGCGCGGCGTCCTCGTGCAGCAGGGCGACCTGTGCGCCATCACAGGCAACGTCGTCTCCGACAACGGCAGTGCCACGCCAGGGACTAGCTACGACGGCATCTACGTCGACACCTGCAACCGGACCGTCATCACCGGAAACACGTCCAGCAACACTGTCGCCACCGGGGGGAATCAGCGGTATGGAGTTCGCATCCAGGGTGGCACCAACAACCTAGCGGTGGGCAACGCGGCCTTTCAGAACGTCTCCGGACAGGTCTCCGACGTCGGCACCACCTCGACGGTCGCCAACAACGTCACCACCTAGCAAGAGGGACGGCCGCCGCGCCCCGTCGCACCGACGAGACGCGACGACCTAGCCCCACCGAAGCCGACTCGACCGGCCCGGCGGGGATCGCACGACCGTACACGCACCCCAGCCGCACCCAACAGGGGGGAAATACTCAGATGACCAGGGCGCAACTACTCCCATTCCCCGGCCTCGCGCTGGTGATTGGCCTGGCGTACATCCTCGGTGACCAGCGACGCACCGCCGCACCATCCTTCCTCGTCGCCAAGAGCCTTGCCCCGATGTGGGTCTGGGGCGCCCTGTTCGTCCTCGGCGCGACCGTCATGTACGCCGCGCTCGCCACCCACTCACCGCGACTCATGGCGACCGCGCTCCTCATCGGCGGCGGCATCTTCGCGTGGTGGTCCGTGCTCCTGTTCAGCGCCGGGGTCACCGACCCACGTGGCTCCCTCAACGCCTGGGCCGCATACGGGTTCATCGCCTTCGGGCACTACTACGCCGCACACCGAATCCGGGTGCGCAGATGAGGCAATACATGAAGCTCCGGCCCTGGCAGCGACACAGCCTCGTCCTCGCGTTCGCCGGAACCATATACATCGCCTACGGACTGGTGCTCATCACCGCCGACGAGACCGGCCGCGACGTCATCATGCCGCGCGCCGTGTGGGCAGGCATGTGGATCGGCGTCGGGGCACTCGCGCTCATCTCGACCCGCTGGCCGCCGCAGTCGAAAACATGGGGCTACACCGGCCTCTCCGCTCTCGCCGCTGCCTGGGCATCCATCTACGTTCTCGGGGTCCTCCTCCTCGACGAGCCCTCGGCCGGCCTCAATGGTGGCCTGGCGTGGTTCCTCGTCGCGTTCCTGTGGTGGGCGATCTCTGGCCTCGTGAACCCCGACGACATCCCAGCCGCGGGGTGATCGGCGTGGGGGACACAGCGACCAGCACAGCCATCGCAACGGTCATCGCCACGATCATCACGGCGGGCGCAGCGCTCGTCACCCAGCGGTCAGCAACACGCGCCGCCGTCCGAAACGCCGAGGTCACTTCCCGAACCGACATCGAGAAGGAAGCCTTCGAGCGGGCCAAGCTGTTCTACACCGACACGATCGACCGGCAGGACCGCGCCATCGAGACGCGCGACCGGAAGATCGAAACGCTCGAGTCCAAGGTCGACGAGCTCGAGGGCAAGGTCGACGAGCAGGAGCACGAGATCCGCAAGCTCCGCGACGACCTCGACGTAGCCAGGCGGGCGCTAGAGATGCGCTTCCCCGACGAGCCCTGACCCCCCTCCAATCTCGGGAGCCCCACCTTGGCCGACGCCACCGAACCGGACTGCCTGGAGTGCCGGCGCAAGGACCGCATCATCCGTCAGCAGCAGATCCGGGCTCGGCAGTTGGTCGACGAGCTGAACGACGCCGAGGAGACCGT
>DASSEQ010000127.1:0-8248 GCA_035695245.1 Mycobacteriales bacterium
GAAACCTTGGCCGGGTCGAAGACGACCTTGACGACCTCCGCGTGACCGGTCTTCGCCGTACACACCTCTTCATACGTCGGGTTCGGCGTGAAGCCGCCCTGGTAGCCGGACGCAGTGCTGAAGACGCCGTCCACCTGCCAGAAACGCCGCTCGGCCCCCCAGAAGCAGCCGAGTGCGAAGTACGCAACCTCCAGGCCGTCCGGGTACGGCGGCTCGAGCGGCGTATCGAGCACGAAGTGCCGGGCCGGCACCGCAAACGGTCGCGCATCGCGACCCGCCAACGCCTCTGAAGCGCCAACCATCTCGGTCTTCTTGCTGGAGAACAGCATGATCACGCCCTTCGACATCTCGCTGACGTCAAGGTAAACCCGCTTGGGCGGTCGAGTGTTCCGGTCAGAGGTAAAGACCTGTTGCCGATGTGTCGTCGAGCCGCTCACTGGCAACGGCGTGGATGTCGCGCTCCCGCAGCAGCACATACATCGTGCCGTGCAGCTCGATCTCGGCCCGATCCTCGGGATCGAAGAGCACCCTGTCACCGAGTTGGACGGTGCGGACATTGCTGCCGATCGCCATCACTTCGGCCCACGACAACCGCTTGCCCATCTTGGCTGTCGCCGGGATGACGATGCCGGCGTTGGACCGCCGCTCCCCCGCGTCCGGGTCGATCGTGACGAGCACGCGATCGTGCAGCATCTGGATCGGCAGCTTGTCGGACACCCCTAGACGCTACCGCCGCTGCGGGCATCGTCGGCTTGCCGCTTCGCGTCCGCGACCTCGAGGTACGTCGCGACATGCGCCGCCGGCCACACCACGACGCCGTCCGCGTCCGCGACCACAGTGTCGCCGTCACTGACCGGCACGCCGCCGATGACGACGGCACCGCCGACAGCACCGATGCCGTCCTTGCGGCTCGCGATCGGCGTCACACCACGCGCCCAGACCGGGAGGCCGAGCGCGGCGACGGCTCGGGAGTCCCGCACGAGTCCGTCGGTGATGACCGCGGCGATCCCGGCCTTGACTAAGTCGGCGGCGACGAGGTCGCCGAGGATCGCCGTGCGGGACTCGCTCGCGCCCGCAACGACGAGCACGGTTCCCGGCGACGTCACGGCGGCCGGCACCTGCTTCATCGGAGAGTTGTCGTCACGGCCGACGGTGACGACAAGTGCCGGACCGGCGACCGTGCATTCGGGCGACAGCGCGACTATCCACGGCGGCAACGCGCCGGCACCGCCGGCGCCATCCGCGGCCAGGGTGCTCGACATCCAGTCCGGCAGTGAGTTCACGCGGCCTATCCTGCCCGGCATGGCGGTCTGCTCGGCGTGCGGCGCCTGCTGCGACCCGGTCTGGTATCCCCTCGGCGCGGCCGACATCCGGCAGTCGGCTGCAACGACGGGAGCCGAGGACCTCGTCTTCGCAGCGGCGCAATGGCATGCCACCGGCGAGGTCACCGACGGGATGCACGCTTACCGGTGCGACCGGTTCGACGAGGAGACCCGACTCTGCACAGCGCACGACGACCGGCCGCCGATCTGCCGGGCCTATCCCGTCGCCGACAACGTCCTGCCGCTCATCTGCTCGTTGCGCTGACCCGGGACTCGTCCTCGCGCCGCTGCTGCGGCAGGCCGCGCAACGCCTCGAGTGCGGCCAGGAGGCGACGGTCGTCGTGGGCGCTCCGACGTGTCGTGAGGACGCGGATCGCGACGAGCAGCCACATCGCTACCACGACGATCCACTGAAGCCGCGCCACGAATGCCGCGTCGGTCACCGCGAGGGTCGGTCTTGAGCGCGGGCGCTCAACTTCACCGCTTCGGCGCAGCGAAACGGCGGCTCCATTCATACATGGCAATGCCGGAAGCGACGCCGGCGTTGATCGACCTCGTCGAGCCGAACTGAGGAATGTGGAGCACCGACGTGCAGATCGCCCTCGCCTCCTCAGACAGTCCGGGTCCTTCCTGGCCGAAGAGGAACAAGCACCGACGTGGGAAGTCAGCTTCGGTGATGAGGACGGAGCCCGGCAGGTTGTCGATCCCGATGACAGGTATGTCGGCGGCAACGGCCCACTCGGTGAACGACGTCGAGTCGGGGTGGTGGCGGATGTGCATGTAGCGGTCGGTCACCATGGCGCCGCGCCGATTCCACCGGCGGTTGCCGAGGATGTGGACCTCCTCGGCCTGGAACGCGTTGGCGTTGCGGACGACGGTGCCGATGTTGAAGTCATGCAGCCAGTTCTCGATCGCGACGTGAAACGGATGGCGGCGAGTGTCGAGGTCCGCGACGATCGCGTCATGCGACCAGTAGCGGTATTCGTCGACGACGTTGCGTCGGTCGCCGGTCGCGAGCAGCTCCCGGTCCAGCCGCCCGTCCTCCGGCCAAGGTCCGGGATGCGGTCCGACGCCGACCTCGTACTCAGCCGGCGCCCACGACATGGCCGAAGGCCCCAGATCCCAGTCCCGGTCGGCCATAGCTCATGATCCCTGGGCAACGCGCGGGTCGGCCAACTCGGGCCGTAGTGTTACCGCGTGCCACCGCGTAAAAAGGCAACCGCTGCGCCTCCTGCACTGACCGACGCCGAGGTCGCTGCCCTCAAGGCGCGCGTGCAGGCAGGCGAGAAGCCGCGTGTCGTCGTACGCGCCGCATCGGCGGCAGTGCCCGCCGGCACGCGGGGCAACATCATCCGCGTCGGCAACCCATCGGAAGGCGAGTACATCGTCGTGCGTCTCGGCCGCGACGAGGTGCCGTTTGCGCCAAGCGAGCTCGGCCTGTCCGGGCGGCAGCCCGCACCGCCGGTCAAGACCGCGACAACCGCTCCGAAGAAGAAGACGGCGAGCCGCGCTCCGGCCAAGGCCGCACCGACGCCGGCGAAGGCAACGGCGACCAAGACAGCGAAGGCACCGGCCAAGAAAGCGGCCAAGACGTCAAGGCCGACCCGCAGCAGTCGCAAGGCGCTCCCGCCGCTGGTGGTCACGCTGCGGTTCAGCGACGGCGGATGGACCGTCGAGGCCAACCGGGGCGCGCGCCGGATCGCGAGGTCGAGCCCGGTGCGACCGGGTGCGGTGAAGGCCTTCGCTGACCTCGTGGACGAGTCGGCAGTGCGCGACGCACTGACCGAGACGATCGAGTCATGCCGCTCAGTCGTCGAGGAGCGTGCCGCATCATTGCGGGCAGAGCTCGAAGCTGCCGAAGCTGCACTCAAGGAGTACGAAGCCAAGCGCCGTTGACCCGGGCCGGTCAGCTCGCGTCGCTTGCGAGGCGTGTCGGCGGGCGGCGCGGCGGAATTGCCTCGGCGGTCCACCGTCGCGGTCCCGACCAGAGCGCGGGCACCGCGTCGATCTGGTAAGCGATCGCATAGGCGATCGACTCGTAGTTGACCCGCCAGCCACGAAAGTGCGGCCACGCCTCCTCAGCCGTGCGCTCGACCGGAAAGTCGACGTCGAGCAGACGCTGGACGCCGGCGAGATAGTCGTCGTAGGGCAGCGCAAGCGGCTGATCCGGATCAGGATCAGCGTCGACGGGAACGCCGATGGCGACACCGATCTGGCGGAGTGCGGTAAAGCCCATGCGCAATGCCATGCGCACTTCGTAACGCTCCTGCGCCGGGCACAGCGCGAGATACAAGGCGGCAGAATCAAGCACTGCGACCAAACCTACGAGCCACGACGACAGCGGTTGCGGCGAACGGAACCGAACCAGCACCGGATAGTTCGCGTGGCTCTCGGCGACATCGGCAGCCCATCGCTCCCAAAGACCGTAGAACGACGGCAGGTCATCCGTGCGCGTATGCATGCCATAACGCGTGCGAGCCAGCAACTCCGGCCCCCACGGCGGCGCGCCGGCTCGCGCACCGAGCAACGTGACCTCGGTCTCGCGCCGGTTGAACGCGCCATAAAGCGTTGGCAGATAGGCGATCTGCAACGCGACGACGACCAGGCCACATGCTGCCTCGATCGCGTCCACGGCGGTCGTGCCGTTGTTGTTCGGTGCGACGAAACCGAGCGTGAAGAGGGAGCTCGCACTCTCCCGGAACGCGATGCCGATGTGTTGGGTCTGCGGCCACAAGAGGAGTGCGAACCCCAGGAAGAAGCCGACAAGCCACACCGCCAACAGCGCGACGAGCATCACCGGCGCTTGCGCCGCCAGCACTTCGTCGCGCGCTTCGTAGTCGGTGACCCGGCGGACGAAAAGCTGGAACACGGCATCGACCGCGCGGTCGACCGCGCGGCTCATCATGCCGCTGCGCGCACGCGGAATGACCAGTGCCCGCACGACGCTGACGACGGTGGCGAGCACGACAGCGCCACCGACGACGGCGACCAGGATCCGCACGGGCTGCACCCCGGCAGTGTCCCTGATCAGCCTCCGTAGTGGCGCAGGACGATGACCGACCGCTCGATGGCGTTCATCGCCTTGTAGGTGCTGACGTCACCGTTGGTGAGGAAGGCGAAGGTCACCAGTCGACCCGCGCCGTCGATCGTGTAGCCGGCAAGGCTCTTCACGTGGTCAAGTGTTCCCGTCTTGGCCCACACCTTGCCGGCGGCCGACGTGTGACACATCTCGTGCTCGAGCGTGCCGCTGCGGCAGGCGACCGCGAGCGACGACATGAGCAGCGACGAAGCCTCGCCGCGTTGAGCTGCGTTGAGCAGAGCCACCTCGCTGTGCGCAGTGCGGCGATCGCGCAGCGACAACCCCGACCCGTCGGTGGCGGTGCCGGATGCGCCGGCGGCGCGGGCAGCGGCATCGACCGGTGACATCCCGCCGCCCACGGTGAGCAGCTGTTCGGCGTTGAAGTTCACCGACCACCGCAGGGTGTGCCCGACGATCGACGCGACCGGCGCCGAGGTGTGCGACGCGAGCACGACTGCAGTGCTGCCGGCCCGCGCGACGACGCTGCGACCGACGATGTGCACGCCGGCCTTTGCCAACTTGGCGCGCATCAGGGCGAGGTTGCCGCCAGTCGGGTTGGAGAGGTACGACGTGGACGTGCGCCACGTGTCGAAGTGCACCGGGAAAGGCGACAGCGGGCCGATGTCGGACGGGATGTAGGAGCGCTTCCACCCGACCCGCGTGCGGCCGAGCGACAGCGAGCCGATGTTGAGCACCAGGCGGCCGGTGACCTTGCGCACGCCGTGGGCACGCACCTGCTTCGCGAGTTGGATGAGCGTCGAGCCCATGACGGTCGGGTCGCCGCTGGCGCGGACGACAAGGTCACCGTGGAGCACCCCGCCACTGGGGGCTCGGGCCGCTCCGACCGTCGTGACCAGCCGGTCCTGCGGCCGGCGCTGCAGCAAGGGCAACGTGGTGAACAGCTTCTCCGTCGATGCCGGCAGCAGGCCCGAAGCGCCGTTGATGTCGACGACGCGCCCCACGCCGGCTACGTCGACCACGACCGAGTAGCGCCGGGAGGTCGACCGGGCCATGCGCGCGCGAACCGCGCTGGTCAGCGACGCGTCGGTCGTGGCGGCCAGCCGGGTTGCTGTGATCGGCGGCGCAACGACGGCCGGCGCCGCGGGGGCGGCCGCCGCGGGGGCTTCGGACAGGCCGGCGGCAAGGGGCCGAGCCGACGGCGTGCTGGTCAGGTCGGTGACGGCAAACCCGCCAGTGAGGACGAGGGCCGCGCCGGCGCCGGCGTACAGACGACGAGAGGGCCGGCGCATGCCTGGATCCTCGGGCATTCCGGGCGACCGATTGAGCCAAATCGCGTCGTTGTCACTTCGGAGCAAGGGAAAGGCCGAAGATGGTTCGGTGCAGCTCGCGGAGGTGGTGCTCGCGTCGCGCGACGTCGCGGCGACGACGAGCCGCACCGCGAAGATCGCCCGGATTGCCGAACTGTTGCGAGCCGCCGGACCGGAAGGCGCATCGGTGGTCGTGCCGTGGCTCTCCGGCGAGCTGCGGCAGCGACGTACGGGGGTTGGCTGGGCGACACTTCGCGAGGCGCCGACACCTGCCCCGGAGCCGTCGTTGACGGTCGTTGAGACCGACCGACTGTTCGAACAGGTCTCGGTGTTGGCCGGCGCCGGCTCGGCCGGGGAACGTCGCCGGCTCGTGCACGACCTCTTCGCCCGAGCCACCGCGGACGAGCAGGGCTTTCTTCGCGGGCTGATCTCGGGTGAGCTTCGGCAGGGCGCCCTCGAGGGCGTCATGGTCGACGCCATCGCGCGGGCGAGCGAAGTCGAGCTCCCGCTGGTGCGCCGGGCGGCCATGTTGTGCGGAGCGATGGCGCCGGTCGCAGAGGCGGCGCTGCGTGACGGAGCCGCGGGACTGTCGACGTTTGCGCTGCAGGTCGGTCGGCCGATCTTGCCGATGCTCGCGGCAACCGCCTCGTCGGTGGAAGAAGCAGTCGGGAAGCTCGGCGAGGTGCGGGTCGACCGCAAGCTCGACGGCATTCGCGTGCAGGTGCACCGATCCGGCAACGACATCGCGGTGTTCTCCCGGTCGCTGGATGACATCACCGCACGGGTGCCAGAGCTTGTCCGGGCAGCGGGCGCTCTCCCGGTGGACACTGCAGTGCTCGACGGTGAGGCGATCGCGTTGCGCCCTGACGGCCGACCGCGACCGTTTCAGGAAACGGGCGCGCGCGCCGCAACGCGGGTCGGAGGCGAGCCGGTCGCACTGTCGCTCTTCGCCTTCGACGCGTTGCATGTCGACGGCGACGATCTGCTCGACCTGCCGCTGCGCGAGCGGCAAGCCGTCGTCGGTCATCTCGTGCCGGCCGACCTTCAAGTGCAGTGGGTCGCAACGTCGTCGCCGGTCGAGGCGCAGCAGTTCTTCGAAACGTCGGTCGCTGCGGGACACGAAGGTGTCGTGGTGAAGTCGCTCGACGCGGCGTACGACGCGGGCCGCCGCGGCTCTGCGTGGCTGAAGGTGAAGCCGGTGCACACCCTCGACCTCGTCGTGCTGGCCGCCGAGTGGGGGCATGGTCGCCGACGCGGCTGGTTGTCGAACCTGCACCTTGGCGCTCGCGACCCGGAGAGCGGCGGCTTCGTGATGCTGGGCAAGACGTTCAAGGGTCTGACCGACGAGATGTTGCGGTGGCAGACCGACAAGTTGCTGTCGCTTGCTGTCTCGCGCAACGAGTGGCAGGTCTTCGTGTCGCCGTCGCTCGTCGTCGAGATCGCGTTCGACGGTGTGCAGACCTCGCCGCGCTATCCGGGCGGCGTTGCGTTGCGGTTTGCCCGCGTGGTTCGTTACCGGGAGGACAAGCGACCCGAGGAAGCGGACACGCTCGCCACCGTGCGGTCCTATCTCGCCTGACTCCGGCTGTGGACAGCGGCCGACGCCCGTCGCGGAATATCGCCAAACTGCTGCCTCGTGGAACTTGCCGTAAGACCGGAGGACCTGCACGCTGCCGCGGTGTCGCTGGCGGCCTGCGCCCGCCGGCTGGATGAGGCAAGGGAGGCGTTCGCGCGCGTGGCCGCGCACGAAGTGCCATCCCTGGGCCGCGTCGCTGTGGAGAGTGCCGCAACGTCGGCGGGCCGAGCCGCACAAGCCGTCGAGATCATCGGGCACGACATCGACGAGCTCGGTCGCGCCTTGCGTCTGCTCGCGACGTTGTACGACGAGGTCGACCGTGGCGCGGTTGGCAAATGAGAACCGCGCTCGACCCCGACGGTGTGACGACGGCGCAGACGTTCGTCGTACCGAAGGTGGAAGGCGACCCCGCCGCAGCCCGTCGACTCGCCAGCACCTATCGCGAGGCAGCCGACGACGTTGATGCGGCGTCGCGACAGGCGTCGTTCGCGGTCGAGCAGCTGACGTCGTCGTGGCGCGGCAGCGGACAAGTGGCCTCCGAACATCCGCTGTCAACGTTGCAGCGCAACGCTTCTGTGACCGTCCGCGCCTTGCGAGACAGCGCGGACGCGTTGGACGCCTATGCGCACAAGCTCGAGACAGCGCATCACCACCATTGGTTTTCGCTGCACAAGTTGCTCGCGGTCGCGGCGGTCGTGACGGTGACTGCGACCGCTGTAGTCGTGACCATGGGCGCCGCGGCCGTGGCGGAGGCCGCGCTTGCCGCCGGTGCGGCGTCGGAGGCAACTGCGGCGGCCGGTGCAGCAGCGGCGGCCGGATCCGGAGCGGCGTCGGCCCTCGCGGACTCCACTCTTGGCCTCACCGGTGTGCGCGCGTTGCTGTCGTTTGCGGTGCCGCACCTGGTGCAGGCCGAGCTGTCGGCCGGCTTCGCGGCCGGGCTCGAGGAGTCCGGTGACGGGCATCTCGACTGGCGCGAGATCGGAGTGTCGTTCGGGGCCGGCTT
>DASSEQ010000128.1:0-4757 GCA_035695245.1 Mycobacteriales bacterium
GGTGCAGGACAACGGCGTGTACCGGTGGCAGGTGTCGATCGCCTGGCCGTCCACCTCAGCGTCCTATGCGGTGTGGCAGTACGTGATGGTGAACGGCACCATCGACACGGGCGGGTCGAACCGCACCCAGCAGGCCAGCGGACAGGGCACCACCTACTACACCAGCGGCGATATTTGCCAGCCCGGCGCGGGTGGCACTGTGCAGGCCGCGTGCCAAGCCTCGACGGCTGGGGTGACGGGCGTTATCCCGCAGGCGTTCTCCCTGTACCGGGTCGCCTAATGAGCAGCGACGTGACCCCGGCGCATGACCAGCGGGTATCGCACTCTTACACCATCCACTACCCGGCGCACCCGCCCCGCAAATCAGACCCGCACTACCGGGATTTCGAGGCGTATCGGCGGCGCACGAAGGCGACCGCGAAATGCGCGATCGGTGAGCATCGCGGCGACTACACGGAGTGCGCGGGCGGGCTCGAGTTGCATCACGCGCACGTCGAGTTCTCGCTGCAGAACGGTGTCGACCTCGCATGGTTGGAGAAGGACTACCCCGGCATCTCCGATCCGACGCAGGTGGGTGCGTGGGTTGAGTCGGCGGCGAACCTGATGTGGCTGTGCGAGCGGCATCACCGGGGCGCTGAGGGTGTGCACCTGCTGTCTGCGTCCGACTACGAGGCAGCCAGATATGTCCGCGGCCTAGTCGATGGTGGGGGTGGCGATGCCTGACGAAGACGACTTGACGGTCTCCTACTCGGTGAAGGAACTGTTGGGGAACATACAGTCCGCCGTGGATGCCGGGTTCGCGGGTGTCCGCGCCTCGCTGGACACGAAAGCGGACAAGACACAGATCGACGCGATCACCCGCCGCTTGGATGAGCATGGGGTGGAGATCGGCGAGTTGAAGGACCGGCAGCGAGCCGACGAAGCAGCCACCAACGCCCTGACCGGGGCGAAGGAGAAGCGGTCCAACTTTCGGATGTGGCTGATCGGCACGGGGATCTCTGCCGCGTTGGTGGCGTCCGCGCTGATCCCGATCCTCACCGGGAAATGATCCACCCGGCCCACGCCGCTGATGATGCGCGGCGACGGTCGCTGTCGGAGCGGTTCGCCGAGCCGATAGCGGGGTTCCTCGGCACCGGCCGGTATCTGATGCTGCAAACCGTCGTCATCATTCTGTGGGTCGCGTTGAACGGTGCGATAGTTTGGTTGCGGTGGGACCCATACCCGTTCATCCTGCTGAACCTCGTGTTCTCCACCCAGGCGTCCTATGCCGCGCCGCTGATCCTGCTGGCGCAGAACAGGCAAGCGAAGCTGGACCGTGCCCGCGCCGACCATGACCACGAGGCCAGCGACGAGAACATCCGTTTGACGCGGGAGATCCACGCCGCCGTCTGCCACGACTAACCCGGAACCGAACCGATGCCCACAGAGAGGGGCTGTTTCATGCTGTCCAAGATCAAGGATCTGCTCGCGAAGTTCCGCACCGTCGCCGCTGTCGTCGCCGGTTTCGCCGCCCAGGTCATCGCGTTGAACCTGCTGTCCGGCACCGCGCTGCACGTGGTGCAGGCGATCCTCGCTGTTGCGACCATCGTCGGCGCGCACGCCGCACAGTCGTCCGCCGTGAAGGCCGCCAAGGTCGCCGCGCTGAAGGCCGCGCTGCGCCGGTGACGCTGCACCAGTGGCACGTGTTCTGGCTGTGCTGGTTCCTCGGCTCGTTCGGCACGTTCCTCGGCTTCGAGGCATACGCCCTTGCGACTGACTGGCGCCGCACACTCTCCGCTGCCGTCTGGCACATGGAGAAGTTCCAACCCGGCCAGCCGATCACCGCATGGACCGCGCTGCACCTGCTGTTCATCGGCGCACTGATCGTCGTCGACATCTGGCTGATCGGCCACTTCGGCTGGATGATCTGGAGGTAACACCCCTGATGGTGAACACCAAGCTAGGCCGGTACCACGTCGCGGAGCCGCCGTCGTCGCTGCGCAGACTCCACATGCACGACGGGTCACAGTTGCGGACGGTGGATCACGAGCCGCCGCTAGCGGTCCTCGACCAGGAAGACCTGCTGTCGCAGGGCATCCGCACGTCGAAGCTCGTGCCCGGCGCGACGGACGTCGACGCCCTCGGGTCGTGCGTGTTCAACGCGACGACCGCGCACCTGTCCACCGTCATCGGCGTGGAAGCGTTCCGCACGGTCACGGGCGCGGATGGCTACTCGGACACGGTCCGCGCCGAGGAGTACGCCATCCGCCTGTACCACGAGACCACCGATCTGACGGGCGACCCCTCGTCGGAGTGGCCGCCCGCCGACTGCGGCTCAAGCGGTCTGTTCGTGTGCAAGGAGCTCGAAGCGCAGCGGGTGATCGCGGGGCACAAGACAGCGGTAGGCGCAGACAACCTCGTCTCGCTGATGCAGGCGGGGACGGTGATCGTCGGGCAGCCGTGGTTCCAGTCCTGGTTCAACCCCGACAGCGAGGGTTTCGTCGATGGCGACGGCACCGCTTCCGCGTTGGAAGCGTCGATCAACTCCGGCGTCGCCGGTGGACATGAAACCTGCATCGCCGCCGTCGAAAGGCTCGCGTTCACCACGGCCGGGCTCGTTGACCCGTTCGGGACGGTGCTGCGGGTCAGGAACTCGTGGGCGTCGTCGTGGGGTGACCACGGCTCGTACCGAATCCACGCGTCCACCTACGTCATGTTGGGCGGCTACTGCGACTTCCGGCAGATGGTCGCATGAACTTCCTCGGCTGGGTGCTGATCGGTCTCGGCGGATTCTGCCTGCTGGTGATCGCTGCTGCGGTGGCGTTCCTGATCTACGCGGGCGACACGTCGGAGGACTGGCGCTGATGGGTTTGCGTCTTGTCGCGGACGCGGCGTACCCGTTCGACTACTCGAAGCTCCCTGCGGGGGTGGGTGCGGTGGCCGGGTATGTCGGCGGGGACACGCCGCACGTCTGGACCCCCGCCGAGATCGCAGCGGTCAAGGCGACCGGCCGCCAGTGGTGGGGCATCTGGACAGCCCCGTCCACCGGTGAGGTTCTGACCTCACGGCAGGGCAGCAACGACGGCGCCGACATGGCCTCGGCGTTGAACCGCATCGGCTACCCGAAGACACTGCCGGTGTTCTACGACATAGAGCAAGGCACCTGGAACGCGTCACCGGCCGGTGCGCGGGCGGCGATCTCTGCATGGAAGACGGCGCTGCACGCGGCGGGCTGGGCGTCGGCTTACGCCTACGTGCCTTTGGCGGCCGGGTTCGACTGGATCGCCGACTGGACCGGCCGCGCACCCGAAACCCTGCCTACCGGGGTGATCGGCCAGCAGTGGGCCGGCAACCAAGACGGCGACACCTACGACCTGTCCAGCTTCACCGACACCCTGTTTGGAGATGACATGGCATTGACCGCCGCCGAAGCGTCCGAGCTTGCGAACGCCGCCACGTTCGCCGCCGCCGCGTGCACCCGCGCACAAGCACTGCAAGCCCAGGTCGCCGAGTTGCAGGCCGCGGTCGCCGCACTGGCGAAGCAAGTCAGCGGCATCCAGACCGGTGGGGTTGACCCGGTGGCGTTGGCGCAGGCGATCGCCGCGCACGTCAAACTCGCCGCCGACTAGCCATGGCGTCGTCGACCACGGCCCCCGTGTATCAGCCGCTCACCATCGAGCGGGGCGCCGACTTCGAGATGCAGATCCCGTTCACTGATGGCGTGACGGGTGACCCGATCCCGGTCGGGTCACCGGCGATGCAGATCCGCGCCGCGCAGTACGACGAGGCGCCGCTGCTGGTCGCCCCGGTCGTGTCGGCGTCGGGGAACACGGTGACGGCGACGGTCACCGGTACGGCGTCGCTCGGTCTCGCGCCGAGCACTGGCCAGAACGCGTCCGGCTCCGCAGCAGGCAACACCACCGTCCAGGCCGTCGCAGCTGGCGGCTCCGGTATAGCGCAGTCGAGTGTTACGGCGTCTGCCGGTGTCGCGGTGCTGTCGGTTGCCGGGTTGACGATCACCCTCAGCGCCCAAGCCACCCCGAGCGCCGGCGCATCGGTCCGGGGCGCCGCAAGCACTGGCGCTGGTGCGAGCGTGGCAGGGAAGCCGTCCGCTGGCCTCACCGTCAACGGCGCAGCAGCCACAGGCACCGCAACCGGCCGCCCGGGCCTGCCCGCGTCGATGGTCGACGTCGCCGCCCTCGCAGCCTGGGCCATCAGCCAAGCAGGCCAACCCACGATCTCCGCGCTCCCACCGAACCTAATCGTCCCGGTCACGTCCGCCGCCGAACTCGTCATCCCCGTGTCGTCAGCTGCGGAGCTTGTCGTCACCGTCACCAGCGCACCCCTGCTGGTGATCCCCGTAACCGCCTAACGGGAGGGTGCCGCCGTGGTGCGTCGCCTGCGTGGCTGGTGGCGCCTGGCGCTCGCGTGGGAACAGTGGCGACGCGGACGCGCCGAGCTACGAGCGTCGTGCCCGTGCTGCGCCTGCAGAGATCACCCCGGGAGGTGAACGTAATGGTCAAGCGTCTATGGCGAAAGTTGGTGAGCACCGTGAAGAAGCTTCAGGACTGGTGGTGGTAGGGGTACCTACACCATGCATGAACCGCAAGTCTGGTTGACGTAATGTCGCCGAACGGCAAGTTTGCTTGACGTAGTGTCGCCCTCGACCCTGGTATGAGCCGGGTCGAGGGCGGCTTTCGTCGTCTCCGGCGTCAGTCGCTCGGCGATGCGACGGGCCGGCCCGTGTCAAGGCGTTGGATGAGCGCGGTGAGGAGTTC
>DASSEQ010000129.1:0-2913 GCA_035695245.1 Mycobacteriales bacterium
TCGCGCCAGTCGGGTCGTCAACTTCGCCCAAGCCGAGTTCGGTGGCCTCGCGACAACGGTCGCGGTCGTGCTCACGAACGGCACCGGCTTGCCCTTGTGGCTCGGCATGTTGCTCGGACTGGTAGCCGCCCTGCTCACCGGTGTCGTGACGCACGAAGTCGTCGTACGGCGGCTGTTCCGCGCGCCCCGGCTGATCCTCACCGTCGCGACGATCGGCGTCGCCCAGCTGGTAGCGGCCGGCGAGATCTACCTCCCGCACGTCTACACGCAGCTGCGTCCGCTCGACACCTTTCACACCCACTTGCCGCTGCACTTCTGGCTCGGCCCGATCCACTTCGGCAGCGACGCGGTGCTGGTCCTGCTCGTCGTCCCGGTCATGTTGGGGCTCCTGGGCGCGTTCCTGACTCGCAGCGACGTCGGCACTGCGGTGCGCGCGGCAGCGGAAGCGCCGGACCGCGCACTGCTGCTCGGCATCCCCGTCCGCCGGCTGTCGCTCCTCGCGTGGACTCTGGCCGCGGGCCTGTCCGGTGTCGGGTCGATGTTGGCCGCACCGGTCGTCGGCCCACAGATCGGCGTCGCAAGCGGTCCGCTGGTGTTGCTCGCCCCGCTCGTTGCGGCCGTCATCGCTCGCATGGAGAGCCTTCCGGTCGCGCTGTTTGCCGGCATCGGGCTCGGCATCATCCAGCAGTCGATCTTCTGGAACTATCCGAGCTCGTCCACGGTCGACGTCGTGTTCTTCCTCATCGTTCTCGGCGCGCTGCTGCTTCAACGCCGCCGAATGTCGCGGCAAGACGAAGGCGCTCTGGGCGACCACGTGGCGGTGCGCGAAGTGCGCCCGATCCCCATGCCCTTGCAGGGCCTCACGGAGGTGCGGGTAGCCCGGATCGGCGGCGCCGCTCTGCTCGCACTGGTCGTGGTTGCGGTGCCATTGCTCGTGTCGGATCCGCATCGCGGACTGCTCGCCTACATGGCGATCTACTGCATCGTTGCCGCGTCTTTGGTCGTGCTGACCGGATGGTCAGGCCAGATCAGCCTGGGTCAGTTCGCCTTCGTGGGGCTCGGTGCCGGCATGACCGGCGCGCTGCTGGTCAACGAGCACGCCGACATGTTCCTGGCGCTGGTCATTGCCGCCATGCTCGGTGCGTTGTCTGCGGTGGTGGTCGGAGTGCCGGCGCTTCGCATCCGCGGCTTGTTCCTCGCCGTGACAACGCTGGCGTTCGGCGTGCCTGTCTCGACGTTTCTGCTCAACTCCGGCCACTTCGCCTGGCTCTCCCCCGCGTCAGTGCCGCGTCCACTTCTGCTCAACCGGTTCTCGCTCGATGACCCACTGACGTTCTGCTACCTGTGCATCGCCGTCGCCGTTCTCGCCGTCGTGCTGGCTCGCAACTTCCGCAACGGTCGCGTCGGCCGGGCGGTGGTCGCCGTGCGCGACAACGAAAGAGCGGCTTCGATGTTCGGCATCGAGCCCGTGCGCGCCAAGCTCACGGCGTTTGCGTTTTCCGGAGCGCTCGCCGGCATGGCCGGTGCGTTGTACGTCGTGGCCCTCCGCGGCATACCGTTCTCCGGGTTCGACCCGGAGCAGAGCCTTGTGGTCTTCACAATGGTCATCATCGGCGGCGCCGCATCACTGCCCGGCGCGCTGCTCGGCGCTGTGTACGTCGAAAGTGCGCAGTATTTCCTGACCGGCGCGGCACAACTGCTCGCAACCGGTGCCGGACTGCTGGTGCTCGTGCTCTTCGTGCCGGGCGGGCTCGGGCAGTTGGCCTTTTCCCTGCGCGATCGCTGGCTCCTCTGGGTCGCGGATCGCCGACAGCTGTCGGTGCCGTCCTTGCGCGAACATCCGGATCTGCCGGATCTCTCGGAGCACGCCGAGACGCAGGCTCCCACCGGCTTGCTGACCGTTGCGGGAGTGACTGCGTCGTACGGGCGTAACCCGGTGCTCTTCGGCGTCGATCTCGGCGTCGGCGAGGGAGGGGTCCAAGCGCTGCTCGGCACCAACGGTGCCGGTAAGTCCACCGTGCTGAAAGTCGTCTCCGGTTTGCTGCCACCCGATGACGGGCGCGTCACGTTCGACGGGGAGGACATCACCGGCCTGGACCCGGTCTCGCGGCTCAAGCGCGGCATCGTGCTCGTGCCGGGCGGCCGTGGTGTGTTCGCCTCACTCTCCGTGCGAGCGAACCTGCGCATGGCAGCGTGGATCTATCGCCGCGACCGCGCCGGCTTCGACGCGTCGATGCGCGAGGTGACGGAGCTGTTTCCGATCCTCGCCGAACGCGCGGACGTGCTCGCGGGTGAGCTTTCCGGTGGTCAGCAGCAGATGCTGGCGATCGCGCAGGGCCTGATCGGGCGACCCAAGCTCCTGATGATCGATGAGCTGTCCCTCGGTCTCGCCCCGACAGTGGTCGCGTCTCTCGTCGACGTGATCCGGCGCATCAACGCGGGTGGCACAACCGTGCTCATCGTCGAGCAGTCGGTCAACATCGCAACCGCGATGGCGGACGAGGCCGTGTTCATGGAGAAGGGGCAGGTTCGTTTCAGTGGCCGCTCGACCGAGCTCAGCGACCGCGACGACATCGTGCGGGCGGTATTCCTCAGTCGCGGCGCAACAACGCGGCAACGCCTTCCCGAACAACGGCCGGTGAACGGCGCGCCGGCACGACTCGAGGCACATGAGCTCAGTCGTTCCTTCGGTGGTGTGCGCGCCGTCGACCAGGTCGAACTCGTCGTGCCGGATGGCGCCATTGTCGGGGTGATCGGGTCAAACGGCGCCGGCAAGACAACGCTGTTCGATCTCTGCTCCGGCTTCACGACGCCGGATAGTGGCAGGGTCCTCCTCGACGGCAACGACGTCACCGGGCTGTCGCCGGGCGCACGGGCACGACGGGGCCTGGGGAGGACGTTCCAGGACGCACG
>DASSEQ010000130.1:0-2795 GCA_035695245.1 Mycobacteriales bacterium
GGTGTCGAACACCGGTTGCACCAACGCGACGTGCTCCGCATCGCCGCCACACATCAACGCGTAGCCCTCGGTCAGGCCCCAGACACCGCCGGAAACACCGCAGTCGACGAAGCCGATGCCACCCTTGGCGAGATCTTCGGCATGGCGGATGTCGTCGGTGTAGCGGGAGTTGCCACCGTCGATGACGACGTCGCCCGCCTCGAGCAGCTTGCCGAGCTCGGCGATCGTTTCGTACGTCGGAGGACCAGCGGGCACCATCACCCAGACGAGTCTTGGCGTCGGCAGCCTGCCGACCAGCGCCTCGAGACTGTCCACGTCGCGCTTGCTGGTCGCCGCTCGGTCATAGCCGATCACGGTGTGCCCAGCGCGCCGCAGCCGCTCGGCCATGTTTGCACCCATGCGGCCGAGTCCGATGATGCCTAAGGTGACCGTCGCTCCCGTTGCCATGAGGCGGACCTACCCGGCGAGCCGCACCGGCATGAGCAGGTAGCGATAGTCGTCCGACGTTTCCTCGGTGCTCTTGCCGGTGAGCACCGCCGGCTTGGTCGGTCCGGTGAACGACAGCCGGGCAACGTCGGAGTCGATGGCGCCGAGCCCGTCCAACAGGTAGGCCGGGTTGAACGCGATCGTCAGCGGCTCGCCGTCGAACTCGACCGGAAGCGACTCGGCAGCTTCTGCCTCGTCCAACCCACCGGCCTCGAGGACCACGCCGTCGGCCGAGAACGACAGCCGCACCGGTGAGGTGCGCGACGCCACCAGCGACACCCGGCGAACGGCGTCGGTCAGCGTTGCCGTGTCGACCGCAGCCGTTGCCGACGAGCTGTCCGGCAAGAGCGAGCGATACTTCGGGAACTCGCCATCGAGTAGCCGGGTCGTCGTACGCCGGGAGGCACCGAACAGGCCGAGGAGCCCCTCGCCGGCGGCGGCGCCTGCCAGCGCGAGCGTGACCTCGGCGCCGGCGGTGAGCGACTTGGCCGACTCGGCCAACGTGCGGGCAGGAACGAGGGCGGTGGCGGACATGTTGGGATCGCTCGGCTTCCAGCGAAGCGTCCGGACCGCGAGCCGGTAGCGGTCGGTCGCCGCGAGCGTCAACTCCTCGCCTTCCAGCTCGACCCGGATCCCGGTGAGCACCGGCAGCGTGTCATCGCGGCCGGCCGCAACGGCAACCGAGGACACGGCCGCCGCGAATGCGTCGCTGCCGATCGTGCCGGCGACTTCCGGCATCGACGGCAGCGTTGGGTACTCGTCGAGCGGCAGGGTCGGCAGTGTGAACCGGGCAGTGCCGCAGGTGAGCTGCACCCGTGCGCCGTCGGTGGCCAGGTCGACCGGCTGGCCGGGCAGGCTGCGGGTGATGTCCGCGAGCAACCGGCCCGGCACGAGCACCGCACCACCTTCGGCGACGGTGACGTCGAGCTCCGCTTCGGCAGAGACCTCGTAGTCGAACCCGGAAAGGCGCAAGGCACCGGAGGGCTCGGCCGAGAGCCTTAATCCGGCCAGAACCGGAAGCTGTGTCTTTTGCGGGAGGATCCGGGTGGCCCAGGCAACCGCATCAGCCAGGGTGTCGCGTTCGACACGAATCTTCATCGGGTCTCCCTCATGCAGAAGTCAAGCGCGTGCGGATCGTGCACAGATCGCGCCCGTCCCCACAGTGTCGTGGGAAGCAAGGACAAAATTTGAGTCTCAGATGTCTTCGTCGGCCGGGTGGATCCTGGGGACGACGGGCAAAAGCGCAGGTCAGCGACCCGACGCACGCTGTGGGTGGGTGTGGACGGGCCGGTGGAAGGCCGGACGCCTGCCGTGGACATCGCGGTGAGCTGACGGCTACGCACCGGCTCGGCCGCAGTGTCCACAGGGTTGTCCCCAGCCTGTGTAAGCGGTTGTGACCTGCTTGTGACGGGCTTCACGAGGGACGGGGTGCCGAGAGACCAGGTCACGTACGCGCCTGTGACTTGATCCGGTTGGTCAGCTCGCTGACCTGGTTGTAGACCGACCGCCGCTCGGCCATGAGCGAGCGGATCTTGCGGTCGGCGTGCATGACCGTCGTGTGGTCTCGGCCACCGAACTGCTGGCCGATCTTGGGCAGTGACAGCTCAGTCAGCTCGCGGCAGAGGTACATCGCGATCTGCCGCGCTGTGACGAGAACCCGGGAGCGGGACGAGCCGCAGAGGTCTTCCATCGTGACGCCGAAGTAGGCCGCTGTCTGAGCCATGATCGTCGCGGAGGTGATCTCCGGCCCGGCCGCGTCGGCGATGAGGTCCTTGAGCACAACCTCGGCAAGGGCCAGGTCGACGTTCTGCCGGTTGAGGCTCGCGAACGCCGTCACCCGGATCAGGGCGCCCTCGAGCTCGCGGATGTTGCTCGCGATCTTGCCGGCGATGAACTCGAGCACCTCGGGCGGCGCGTCGAGGCGTTCCTGAGCCGCCTTCTTGCGCAGGATCGCGATGCGGGTCTCCAGCTCAGGCGGCTGGACGTCGGTGATCAGGCCCCACTCGAACCGGTTGCGCAACCGGTCTTCCAGCGTGACCAGCTGCTTGGGTGGCCGGTCGCTAGAGATGACGATCTGCTTGTTCGCGTTGTGCAGCGTGTTGAACGTGTGGAAGAACTCCTCCTGCGTCTGCTCCTTGTTCTCCAGGAACTGGATGTCGTCGACGAGCAGGACGTCGATCTCGCGGTAGCGCTTGCGGAAGCCTTCGCCACGCCCGTCACGGATCGAGTTGATGAAGTCGTTGGTGAACTCTTCCGAGCTCACGTAGCGCACCCGGTGGCCGGAGAACAGGTGCTGCGTGTAATGACCG
>DASSEQ010000131.1:0-11559 GCA_035695245.1 Mycobacteriales bacterium
TGCAAAGACGCGGTCGGCGACGTTCACGATCGGCAACTTCCAAGCGCCCAACACGCTTGTCTGCACGTTGACCGGACCCGGCGGCGGCCAACTCCCGGTCAACTGCGGGCCGGTCGTGACGGTCGACCTCACCGGTCAGCCCGACGGTTCCTACGTCCTTCAGGTGGGTGTGCGCGACCCTGTCGGCAACGTGAGCACGCTGGTGTCGGCGACGTACGTCCTGGACACCACGGCGCCGGTCGCGCCGACCGTGACGGTTGCGAAGACCGGCAACAGCCGCACGCCGACCCTGCAGGTGGTGACCGAGCCAGGAGCGACCCTGACGTGCACCGTGCAGCGGTTCTTCGTCGATGTCTCGACCGGCCCCTGTCCCGGCGGCGTCGTCGACCTGACCGGCCAGGCCGACGGTGACTTCGAGATCACGGTCTTCGCCACCGACGTCGCCGGCAACACAAGCCCGGGAACCACCGTCGTCTACACGCTCGACACGGTCGCTCCGGCGGCGCCGACCCTGACCGCACCGGCTAGCCCGTCGCCCCTCACCAACCCCGTCTGGCGGTGGACCAGCGAGCCGGGAACAGTCGCCACGTGCACGCTCACGCGGTCGGACGGCGCTGTTGTTGCGGGGCCGGTCACGTGCACCGGTGGCAGCTACTCCGCTGATCTCGCTGCCTGGGGAGATGACACCTACGTCTTCACCGTCGTCCTCACCGACGCAGCCGGCAACAAGTCGCGCGTCGTCAACTCCAGCTTCGTGCTCGACCGGACTGCTCCGGTGCCGCCGACAGTCGTGCCGCCGAGCTCACCCAACTCCTCGACCAGCCCGCGCTGGACCATCAGCGCGCCCGGCGACGCGTCGTTGACGTGCACGTTGTTCCGAGGAACCACGGTCGTGTTCGGCCCGGCTCCTTGCCCGAGCAATGGTGTCTTCTCCCTCGCCGGTCAGCCGGACGGCACCTACACGTTGCGGGTGACGGCGACCGGCGCCAACCGGCTCGTCAGCGCCGCGGCGGTGTCGTCGTACGTGCTCGACACGCAGGCCCCGGCGACCCCCGCACTGACCTACGACTCCGGCTCGTCCGGCAGCGACCGCACGCCGTACTGGGGCTTCTCACTACCAAGTGGGACACCCGGTCGTTGCGATCTGTTGCACAGCGGTGTCGTCATCGCCTCGCAGTCGGGTTGTCGTGGCGCGGTGTCGTTCACGATCGACGGCGCGCCAGGCACTTACACGTTGCGCGTCGTCGCGATCGACTCGGCCGGCAACGCCAGCCGCGCACTCCTCGTGTCCTACACGCTGGTGGGCAGTGGTGGCACTGCCTCGGCCGGAAGCGATGGCTCGGGCGGTGTTGGCTCGACCTCGCTGAAGGGCACTCCGCCACCCACTTCCTCGCAGGTGCAGCAGGCGGTCAACGAGATCGTGCGGGCCGCCGCGGCGGCGGCCGGCCCCTTGCGGCGTACGTCGGCGGTGGCGGCGGCGGCACTCGTGCCAGGGTTGCCACTCATCCACGACCAGTTGACCAACGATGTGTCGCACGCGGTGCAGCACGTCTTCAACGCCGTCAGCAAGGCCGGCGGCGGCACCGGGTTCCCGCTGTTGTTGCTCGTCATCGTCGGCGTCTTCCTGCTCGTGCAAAGCCGAATTGACAAGAGGGATCCAAAACTTGCCTTCGCGTCGGTTGCTGCCGATGACAACTTGCAGTTCCGTCCTCCGCCGAGCTTCGGATGGGGCGGAGCCGGAGGACTCAACCCTGGAGGAGCCACATGAGCGCTAGCCCGCAGCGCTCGAGCATGGACCTCGTGCCGCTCGACGAGCGGCTGCTCTACCTGAGGGTCTTGCGGGCGGTGATCGCGGCCGCGACCGTGCTCGATGCCGCGTTGCTGCCGCACCTGCTCCGCCGGCCGTTCCTGACCGTCGCGATGACCGCTTTCGGCTATCTCGTCATCTGTCTGCTGCTCGAAGGGCTGTGGCGAGCGCTGCGTCGGCCGGGGCTGTGGTTGTTCGGCGTGCTGCTGATGATCGACGGCGTCTACCTTGCCTGGGCGTCGTACCTGACCGGCGGATCCAACGGTCCGCTCCGCTATCTCATCCTGGTCCATCTGGGCGCCGTCACGTTGCTGGCGTCCTACCGGACCGGTGTGAAGCTCGCGCTCTGGCACTCACTGCTGCAGCTGTGCGTCTATTACGCGGAGCGGGCCAACATCATCCGTGGCGCCACCTCCAGCGACGAGTGGTTCCGCATGGCAGCCTTCGTCGTCGCTCTCTGGACGCTCACTCTCACGATCTCGACCCTCGCCGCCGTCAACGAGCGCGAGCTTCGCCGGCGTCGTTACGAGCTGGAGCAACTCGCGCAAATGGGGCGCGCGCTCGAAGAGGCGCATGACCCGCTCGCTGTCGGCGACGTGCTGCTGGACAACCTGTCGGACACGTTCGGGTTCCGGCGGATGGCGTTGTTCGAAGTAGTCGAGGACTCACCGCGGCTGCTCACCTGTCGCAGTCTGCTCGACGCGGTGGTCGCGGACTTCGCCCTCGGCAACGGATCGGTGTTGAAGACCGCCGCCAACGACCGAACGACACTGCTCGTCACCGAGCTCGACGCTGCGGTCGACCCGTGGCTCGCGGCGATCATGCCGGATGCACGCAACATCGCGGTCGTGCCGTTGACGGCGGACGAGGTTGTGGGTGTGCTCGTCGCGGAAACCGGCCGCCGCGCCGGCAGCCGCATCGAACGACGGGTGGTCGCCATGACCGAGCGGTTCGCGGGTCACACAGCGCTCGCCATGCGCAACGCGAACCTTCTCGAGCGCATGCAACAGATGGCCGTGACCGACGGGCTCACCGAGCTCGCCAACCGCAGATCGTTCGACCGCGCTCTGGATCGCGAGCTGCAACGCGCCAGTCGCACTGACGGGCGGCTGTCCGTCGTGTTGCTCGACGTCGACCACTTCAAGCAGCTCAACGACACCCACGGCCACCTCGTCGGCGACAATGTGTTGCGCGAGATAGCCAAGGCGCTCCGGCTGTGCGGACGCGAATACGACACCATCGCCCGCTACGGCGGCGAGGAGTTCGCGGCGGTGTTGCCCGGATGCTCCTCCGCCCTGGCCGTGCAGGTCGCGGAGCGGTTGCGGCAGTCGGTGCAGGAGTGCGGCTCGGACGTGCCCGTGACGGCGAGCTGTGGCGTTGCCACCTACCCCTACGACGGTGTCGACGTCGAAAGCCTGCTCGGAGCGGCTGACCGGGCGTTGTACTCGGCCAAGCGGGCCGGACGCAACCGAGTCTTCTCCGCCGAAACCGCCCGCGCGGTCGCAGCGAGCTGACGCGTTTCGCGCTGCCAGCCCCCTACGCTTCGGCGAATGGCGGAAGACACGCGGTTCGGTGAGCAAGGCGGCCTGCTCTCCTACGGAAGCTATCTGCGACTCGACGCGCTCCTGGAGCAGCAGCAGACGCAGTCGACGCCTGCGGCGCACGACGAGCTGCTCTTCATCACCATCCATCAGGTCTATGAGCTCTGGTTCAAGCTGCTACTGCACGAGCTGACGACCGTGCGCGACATTCTGCTCGGACCCGTGAGCACCGAAGGCATGTGGACGGCACGACATCTGCTGCGTCGAGTCGAGCAAGTCGAGCAGGTGCTCATCGCTCAGCTGCCGGTGCTCGAGACGATGACACCACAGGACTTTCTCGACTTCCGATCGCTGCTGGCGCCCGCGTCGGGCTTTCAGTCGGTGCAGTTCCGCGAGCTCGAGTTCCTGTCCGGGTTGAAGGATCCGGCGTTCCTGCGCAGGTTGCGCGCCGCGACCGACGAGGAGCGCATGCGACTCGAGCGCCGGTTGGCTGAACCAACGTTGTGGGACGGTTTCGTCGCGGCGCTTTCCGTTCGCGGGTTGGCGGCAGGCGACGACGACGCCGTACGGAGTTCGCTGGTCGCGGTGGCGCGCGACCGGGCGGCGTACGGCGATCTGTGGGATGTCGCCGAGGGCCTGCTCAGTCACGACGAGCTCTCCGCGCAGTGGCGCGCTCTGCACGCAACAGTGGTGGAGCGGCAGATCGGCTACAAGTCGGGCACCGGTGGTTCTGCCGGAGCGACGTATCTGCGCGGTCGCAGGGACCTTCGCTTCTTCCCGCTCTTGTGGGAGCTGCGTACGGCGTTGTAGCTCAGCCGGGGTCGGGCACCTGCACGGTGACGGCGGTGCCGTCGAGAGCGAGCACCCCGCGCCCCGGTGGATCGGCGGACGTCGCACAACGCTGCAGGCGCACGCCGAGGAGCTCTCCGTCATGCCTGCCCTCCGGTCGCAGGAGCAGGCCGGCGCGCCGCCTGCGCGCGAGCGGGATCGGACCGCGAAAGCAGGACGCCAAGGCCTCGCTGTGGCCGGCTAGCGCGACGAACCCTGCACCGCGATGGGCGGCGCGGACTGCATGTTCGATCGCCTCGAGCATCGCGGCATCGTCGATGGCATCGACGTCATCGACGAGCAGCACGGCGCGCGAGGATCCGTTCACCGCGTCCGGAAGCTGCTCGGGTTCGTCAGTGCTGATGACCGTGGCCAGGTCGGGCCGGCGGGCAAGTTCGCTGCGTCGCCCACAGATCGCGACGACCGGTCGGTCACTGACTTGTGCCGCTAGCGAAAGAAGAGCGGTGGTGCGGCCGGAGCCCGACGGTCCGGCGACGAGCAACGTGCCGGTTGCGTCGAGGTCCAGAAAGACAGGCTGCAGGTCGTCGGCCCGAACTCCGATGACGATGTCAGAGTCGGTGGCGCCTGACACAGAGTGGAGCGGTAGACGGACCGGCAGCGGGTCGAACCGTCGTGGCGGCAACGCGGGGGGCGGCCAGGCTGCGGCCGCCGCCCAGTTGCGCGCTTCCGGCAGAGCGATCTGGACGAGCGCATGGTCGCCGGATCGAAGTCCGCGTCCCGCTGGCATGCCGCTCGGGACGTCACGTGGCGCTAGGCCGAGGAGTGCGAAGTCGCCGTGATCGGCGAGCCGCAGCGCGATCTTGGCGGCGACAACGCTGCCGAGCCGCCCGGCCAAGCCGGAACGATCGGCGGTCACGACAACGCGCAGGCCTGCGCCGGGGCCGTCCGACAGCAACCGCAGCAGCAGGTCCTGGCAGTGACGACCCATGTCGTCGGAGAGCGCAGCCAGCCCGTCCCAGGTGTCGACGACGAGCAGCAGCTGCCCACCCGGGGCGGCGTGGCCACTGCGGCGGGCCCGGACGAGATCGTGCAGATGCGTGAGCAGCCGTTGCACTCGTCCTGTGTCCGAGGCGACGACGACCGCTCCGGTGTGTGGCAGCTGCTGAAGGCCGTCGAGCCCCGAGCCGCAATCGATCGCCCAGATGTTGAGCTCGTTCGGCGGCAGTGCCTGGGCCAAGGCGATCGCGATCGAGGTCGCGGCCGTCGTGCGCCCGCTTCGACCCGAGCCGACGATGAGCAGTGGCTCGGCCTCGGCGATCGACAGGGTCAACGGTTCCTGTCGCAGTGCGTCAGGGAGATCGACCAGACCGATGGCGACGCCGTCCCGCCCGGCCGACGCGCCCGGCGATTCGAGCCGAACGTGGTCCGGGAGCGGCGGTAGCCACGGACTCGCGCTGGCTTGCAGGCCGCTGGCATTCGCGGCGTCGACCGCGGCCTCGACGAGGGCGTCGAGCTGACTTCCTGCCGCTGCCGGCACGGCGGGTGTGGGTGGATCTGCCCATTCCCACAACGACACGACCCGCGGTTCGTCGTCGGTGGAGATCGGGCCGTTGATCCGCGGGGTCTGCACCTCGATCAGGCCCTGCCCGTCCATGCGCAGCCAAGCCCGGCCCGGCGTCGTCGGGCCGATTGTCGCGGCGACCGGACTGTCGATGACGTCGCGGGACTCGGCCTCACGCGTAACCGCCAGGCAGATGCCGAGCCGCGTATTGGCGCGGATGTCGGCGGACACCGCACCCTCGGGGCGCTGCGTCGCGAGCACGAGGTGGACGCCCAACGAACGACCACGTTGGGCGATGCCGACGAGCCCGCCGACGAAATCTGGTAGCTCCTCGATGAGCGAGGCGAACTCATCCACGACGATGACCAGACGTGGCAGTCGCTCGCAGCCGGGCTCGGTGCGCTGACAGCGCCGCAGTGTCTCGAAGTCCGCGACTCCGGCCGTGCTGAAGATTCGTTCGCGGCGGCGCAGCTCGGCGTGCAGTGACCGCAGCACTCTTGTCGTGGCGGCAGCGTCGAGGTCGGTCAGCACGGCGAGCGTGTGCGGGAGCTTTGCCAAGGGACCGAAGGTTGCGCCGCCTTTGTAGTCCAGAAGAAGAAGGCTCAACTCGGCAGGACTGCAGCCGACGACCAACCCGGCGACGAGCGACTGCAACAGCTCGCTCTTGCCGGAACCCGTGGTGCCGGCGATGAGGGCATGCGGTCCGTGCCGGGCGAGATCTACCTGAACGGCGAGGCTTCCGGCCCTGACCCCGAGTGTCACTTCGGTCTTCGGAGCCTGAGCCCATCGCCGACACAATGCGGTCACTGTCGCGTCTCGATCGTGCAGCGGCAGCTCCGCAAGCGTGCTCCACGCGACTTCGGTCGGCAGCTCAGCGGCTGCTTCCGGTGTCGCGTCGCGCAGCGGAGCAAGTGAGCGGGCTAGCCCGTCCGCGATGTCAGTGCTGGCCGAGTCGACTCGCACGGTCGTCGTGCCGTGAGAGGTGCGAAGTAGCCCTACTCCGGAACGGTCAGCACCGGTGTGCACGATGCTGTTACACGACGCTGGTAGGTCTCGCTCGTCGTCGGCGACCCAGAGCACACTCGCCCCGTGGTCACGGGTCAGACTCGCCGCGACGGCATGGTCGACGTGACCCGACACCACCGCTAGCCGATGTCCGGGTCGGCTCTCTCGAGACATCAGCTTGGACATGCCGCCCGCATCGAAGGCGACGCTCGCACCACCGCCGGGTATGCGCGTGTGCGGCAGCCAGCGAACCCACGACCAATGACGAGCGCCGCCCGGTGCGATGACCGACACGGAGACGGCAGCAGGCCCGTGCAGTGTCACGGCTTGCAGCAGTAGGGCCCGTGCCACGCCGGCCGCATCGGCGCCGCAAACTCCGATGACCTCGCTGCGACCGAATCGAACGCAGACCGGCACGTCGTCGACGACGGCGCCGCCCGGTCCACCGTGCACGGCGACGTCTGCCGGCACCCGTCCCAAGCCGACTCTCAGTGTCAGCGCGGCATCTGAGTCGCTTGCCGGGCGGGACCAGAGCAGCGGCGTGCGGTCTCGCGCCGCGGCAACCACCGACGCGAGGTCGGGCGACTCCCCGTGCCGACGGTGACGTTCGTCCTCGAGTGCGTGTTCGAGCGCTAGAGCTGATTGCGCGAAGTGCTCGTCGTAGTCCTTGCGATTACGACGGGCTGAACGGCGACGGTGCCACCGGTCGCTCAACGCTTGACCGACGACGACAAGTGGCGACATGAGGGCGAATGCCAAGAACTCCCACCGGCGCAAGAACACGGCCATCGCGACGCCGCCGAGCAGCGGAGCGAGCGTCGCGAGCAATGGCAGTCGTTGCGCCTGCGCCTCCGGCGGCAGCTCGGGAAACGTGATCGCAGCTGGTGACGTGGCGGCGGCGTGGACCAGCGCGGAACTGGTGACGGAAAAGGTCCCGTCGGGTCCGGGACGCAGCGACGCGGGCGACTTTGTTGTTGCCCCATCCAACGGCCGCACGTCGATTCGCCCGAGCGTGATCACCTCGCCGTCGCGCAGGTCCTCGGCGAGAAAGCGCTCATCGAGGATCAATCCCTTGCGAGACAAGGTCGTCTCTGACGAGACCAGCGCCTGCTGAAAGAACGGCAGGAGGGCGAGGACGGGCCGGGAAGGCGTCGCCAGCCGCACGTCTGCCGAAGCGCCGCTGGACGCGTCGACGATCGTGACCGTGCGCGGCATGGGCAGGACGGTAGGCGTACCGCGACGCTGTCGTCGGCGGTTGTCCACAGCCCCCGTGACGCCCGCAGCGACGGCAGGAAAGCGTCACTGCGGCGTCGAAGGGTCGTTGAGCAGGTGCCTGTCTATCGATCCCGGGGAGTTGGGGCATGTCCCGTCGTACCGTCGCTGTCGCCGGTGTGGCCGCCGTTGCTGCGGTTTCCGCCGCCTTGACCGCGCAAGCCAGCGGCGCCGGCATGAGCCAAGCCACGTTCGGCGCCGCGCCGGGTGGGTTTGCGGCGTACCACGGCACGTTCCTGACCAAGGACCCGAAGACCGCGCCGCAGAACAAGGCGGTGCACTACTCGGGGCAGAAGTTGGTGCTCGCCCAGAGCTATGTCGGCCGGCAGTCGGCCGAGCCCACCCTCGGGGTGGACCGCAAGGGCGCGATCTTCACGACCGCCGCCGCTTTCGACGCGATCCCGGGCAACCCGCCGAAGAACGAGCCGCGCACGCTGGTGCTGCGCTCGACCGACGGCGGCCGCAGCTTCCATGTCACGCAGCCCGCCATCGCCGGGCAGAACTCGATGGTCGTCTCGACCGACCCTTACATCTTCGTCGACCCCAATGTCTCGCAGAGCCAAGGTCGTGTCTTCGACATCGACTTGCAGGGCGTCAACGGCGCGCATCTTGCGTACTCCGATGACGAAGGCAAGACGTGGACGCAGACGCTGCTGTCCAGCGCGGGCGTCAACGACCATCAGACGCTCGTGTCGGGTGTGGAGCCCAAGGGCGTGAACATTCCGCTGACCGACCCGGCGTTTCAGAAGGTGCTCTATTACTGCGTGAACCAGGTCGCTGACGGTTCGTGCATCCGCAGCTTCGACGGCGGCCGTGTCTTCGTGCAGGGCGACCAGTCGGGTTACGAAGCGGTTAACCCGCAATACCTCGCGAACTTCGACGACGCGCACAACGAAGGCATCTGCGGGAGCCTGCACGGTCACGCAGTGACCGACAAGGACGGCCGGCTGTTCATCCCGCGCGGCTACTGCGACATCCCGATGATCGCGATCTCCTCCGACGCGGCGACGACGTTCCACGACGTGACCGTCTCGACCGGTGTGTCGATGTACGGCGAACAGGCGTCAGTGGCCGTCGACAAGCTGGGCAACCTCTACTACGTCTGGCAGGGTGGCGGCTTCAACGTGCCGTTCCTGTCCATTAGCCGCGACCACGGTGAGCACTGGTCGACGCCGCTCATGATCGCGCCGCCCGGTGTGCACGAGGTCGACTTCCCATCCATCGACGTGGGTGACCCCGGTCGCATCGCCATCACGTTCCCCGGCTCGACGTCCACGCTCGGCGCCAAGGACAAGACCCGGCCGTGGAACAGCTACGTGGTCATGTCCACGAACGCGTTGTCGAAGAACCCGTTGTTCCTGTCCAACATCGCGAACCCGAAGTTCGACCCGGTGCACCGCGGTGACTGCGGCGGCGAGTCCGGCGGCCGATGCGGGCGCATGTACGACTTCCTCGACGTGGTGTCCTCGCCGATCGACCAGGGCCGGGTCTTCGCCACAGCCGTCGACACCTGCACGGCACTCGACAGCTGCGACTCCAAGCGGGTCGAGGGCGAGAACGACGACGACACGGTGGCCTATGAAGAGGGCGACACGCACAACAACGCGGCCGACATGCAGGGCATCGTCATCCGCGAGGTGAGCGGTCCGGCCCTTCGCGGCCCCAGCCCCTGGATCAGGCACGACTCCAGGCGCTGACGCCGCCTGCGTCCCGGCCCGCTGAACTTTGGCTCGAGGATCGGACAGTCGCTGCGTGCGATGTCCGTTTCTGCAGCCATTGTTCGCAGTGAATATTCGTGCATGAGTCGGCTCACGTCACTGCTGTAACACCTCGTCCACAAGAGCGGCCGACCCCCGTTGAACGGGCGGTCAGCAACTGGTTACTGTGCGGCTCTCGCCCGCCCGCTTTGCCAGTTCTTAACCATTTGTGCCGAGGCCCTTTGTGGACGCAGCAACCGTCGTCGAGGACGAAGTAAGAGAACTCGTCCGTCGTCGCGGACTCGACCCGTCAGTTGACGGATCCGCCATCCGCCGGTTGATCGACGAGGTCGTCGCGGACTACGAGGAGCGAAGCCTCACCAGCGCACTTCCGGCCCTCGCCGACGCTCGTGCGGCTGCCCGGCGCGTCTACGACGAGGTCGCCGGCTTCGGTCCCTTGCAGCCCTACCTCGACGATCCGGCGGTCGAGGAGATCTGGGTGAACGAGCCCGGTCGCGTGTTCGTCGCTCGGGGCGGCGGCAGCGAGTTGACCACGACGTTGCTGTCGTCCGGAGAGGTTCGCGACCTCGTCGAGCGGATGCTCAAGTCGAGTGGTCGTCGGGTGGATTTGAGCACGCCCTTCGTCGACGCGATGTTGCCGGACGGCTCCCGGCTGCACGTCGTGATCCCGGATATCACGCGGAAGCACTGGGCCCTGAACATTCGCAAGTTCGTCCTGACCGCGCACTCGCTGGAGGAGCTGGTCGGCCTGGGCACGTTGACGACTGGCGCGTCGCGTTTCCTGGAGGCGGCGGTCGCGGCGGGGCTCAACATCATCGTCGCCGGAGGAACTCAGGCGGGGAAGACAACGCTGCTCAACTGTCTGGCCGCAGCGATCCCGGCTCGTGAACGTGTCATCACGGCCGAAGAGGTCTTCGAGCTTCGTATTCCGCTGCCCGACGTGGTGGCGATGCAGACCCGGCAGCCCAACCTCGAGGGCACCGGCGAAGTGCGGCTGCGTCGTCTTGTCAAAGAGGCGCTCCGCATGCGACCCGACCGCATCCTCGTCGGCGAGGTGCGCCAGGAGGAATGCCTCGACTTGCTGATCGCTCTCAACTCCGGGTTGCCGGGGATGTGCACCATCCACGCGAACTCGGCGCGCGAAGCAATCACCAAGATGTGCACGCTGCCCCTTCTGGCCGGCGAGAACGTGAGTCACAGCTTCGTGGTGCCCACTGTTGCCGGGAGCGTCGACCTCGTGGTGCACGTCGTCCGCGACCAGCTGGGGCACCGACGTGTGCGCGAAATCGTTGCAGTCCCTGGCCGGGTCGAGGGTGATGTCATCGAGACGGCCGACGTCTTCGCTACCCGCCACGATCGGCTGGTGCGGGCAGAGGGATGGCCACCTCATGCAGAACGGTTCGCGCGGGCGGGCTACGACCTGGCTGAGCTCCTGGCCGCTCGCACCGACGGCGTCCTCGTCTGATGGGGGCATTGCTCGGGTTGATGTTCGGCGTCGGCGTTCTGCTGATCTGGAGAAGCGGATCGCGTCGCGGAGAGAGCAGGCGAAGGACAACGCGGTCGGTCAACGAACGTGTCGCCGAGCTGCTGGCGCAAGCCGGCTACACGTCGGTGCGGCCACAGCAGCTGATGTTCGTGTGTGCCAGCTGCAGTGTTGTCGTGTTTCTTGTTGCTGCCGGCGTGAGCCGGGCGGCGGGCATCGGGGTGGCGTTTGCGGCGTTCGCTGGCTACGCGCCGGTGGCGTTGGTCAAGATGCGCCGGCGGCAGCGAACCGTTGAGCTCCGCGAGGTGTGGCCGGACGTTGTCGACAACCTGGCCTCGGCGGTGCGTGCCGGACTGTCGTTGCCGGAAGCAGTCGCGCAGCTC
>DASSEQ010000132.1:0-17141 GCA_035695245.1 Mycobacteriales bacterium
CCGTTCAACCTCTACGACTGGGCTTGTTGGGCGCGGCAGACCGTCGTGCCGCTGACGATCGTCGCGACCCTGCGTCCTGAGCATCCGCTCCCGTTCGGCATCGACGAGCTGCGCACTGGTCGTCCGGCCCCTCGCCTGCAACGCGTGCTGTCCTGGGGTGGCGCGTTCCAACGGCTGGACAAGGCGCTGCATGCGTATGGGCGCCATGCCTTCGGCCCGCTGCGGCGCCTCGCCATGCGACGTGGCATCGAGTGGGTGCTCGCCCGGCAGGAAGCGGATGGTTCGTGGGGCGGCATCCAGCCGCCGTGGGTCTACTCGATCCTCGCCCTGCACCTCATGGGCTATCCGCTCGACTCGCCGTCCGTTGCTGCCGGGCTTCGAGGGCTCGACGGCTTCTTGATCCGCGAGACCTTGCCGAACGGTTCCGTCGTACGCCGGCTCGAGGCGTGCCAGTCCCCGGTCTGGGACACGGCACTCGCGTTGACGGCACTGCTCGACGCCGGGGTCGATCCGCAGGCGCCGCCCGTGCAGCGGGCGGTCGAATGGATGGTGGACGAGGAGATCTCGGTCAGTGGGGACTGGGCAGTGCGCCGGCCGCACCTGGCACCGGGCGGCTGGGCCTTCGAGTTCGCCAATGACGGCTACCCCGACACGGACGACACGGCCGAAGTGGTGCTCGCTTTGCGTCGCGCAGGCGGACAACGCGCGGCTGCGGCGGTCGAGCGCGGCGTGAGCTGGACCGTCGGCATGCAGAGCAAAGACGGCGGCTGGGGAGCATTCGACGCCGACAACACTCGAGAGCTCGCCTACAAGCTGCCCTTCTGCGACTTCGGTGCCGTGATCGACCCGCCATCGGCCGACGTCACCGCGCATGTCGTCGAGATGTTGGCTCACGTGGGGCAAGCCGAGAGCGACCAGTGCCGCCGCGGGGTGCGGTGGCTGTGGGACGCGCAAGAGTCCGACGGCTCATGGTTCGGTCGCTGGGGCGCGAACTACGTCTATGGCATCGGCGCGGTGCTGCCCGCTCTCGTCGCCGCCGGAGTCGACCCGTCGGATCGGCGCCTGCAACGCGCAGTGCGCTGGCTGCACCGGCACCAGAACCCCGATGGCGGCTGGGGTGAGGACCTGCGCTCGTACGACGATCTCGCCTGGGCCGGCCGCGGCGCGTCGACGGCATCCCAAACCGCTTGGGCGCTGTTGGCGTTGCTCGCGGTCGACGATCGCAGTGACGCTGTCGAGCGAGGAGTGGCCTGGCTGTCGAGCACCCAGCGACCCGATGGGGGCTGGGACGAGCCACAGTTCACCGGCACCGGTTTCCCGGGCGACTTCTACATCAACTACCACCTCTATCGGCTGGTCTTCCCCATCAGCGCACTCGGTCGATATTCGCGTCGCTACCTGGCCGGTCGGCCATGACGATCTGCGTCGCCTTGCGGGCTGAAGAAGTCGCCGTGCGGCGAGGCACGTCGGCGCCGGTCACCCGCGTCGGCATGCGCGCGTCTCGAGCGGCCGCGATCGCCGGTGGCGATGAGCCGGTGGCGATGCTCGGTGTCGCCGGCGGTGTCGCTCCCTATGTGCAAGTGGGCGACGTTGTCGTAGCGACCGAAGTGCGAAGCGGCGGAGTCGTCGTGGAGTGTGCTTCGGCGGCGCTGCTTGCCGGTGCGTTGCGGAAGGTTGGGCTCACGGTGCATCTGGGGCCGATCGAGACCCGTCGCAGCGTCGCACGTGGCGACGACTTCGCCCGCTTGGCGATGACGGGGGCGGTTGCGGTCGACATGGAAAGCGCGACGGTTGCCGAGGCGGTGGGCTCGCGCCCGTTCGCAGCGGTGCGCGTCATCACCGACACTGCTGCTGCACCGCTCACCAGACCGGGCATCGTGCGCGACGGCTACCGCGCACTGCGCACGTTGACGCGTGTCGCCCCCGTCATGTCGCAGTGGGCCGCGGCCGCGCGTGATCGCGAAGTGCGTCTCGCGGCCCCGCGCTCGTTCTGCGCCGGAGTGGAACGCGCCATCGACATCGTGCAACGTGCGCTCGACCGCTATGGGGCGCCGATCTATGTGCGGCGGCAGATCGTGCACAACGCGCACATCGTCGCCGAGCTGGAGCGGCGCGGCGCCGTCTTTGTCGAAGAGCTCGGCGAGGTGCCCGATGGTGCACGCGTCATCTTCGCGGCACACGGAGTCACTCCGGCTGTTCGCGACGAGGCGAGCAACCGCGGGCTCTCGGTCATCGACGCGACCTGCCCGCTGGTCGCGAAGGTCCACAGCGAGGTGCGCCGTTACGCCGCGCGTGACGCGACCGTGTTCCTGATCGGTCATCGCGACCATGAAGAGGTCGTCGGCACCGTCGGGGAGGCGGCGGAGCATGTCGTCGTGGTCGACGGTGAGTCGGAGGCCGAGCGCGCGCACGCCGACGATCCGGACAACGTCGCCTACGTGATGCAGACAACCCTCGCGGTTGACGAGGCGGAGCGCATCGCGGCAAAGCTTCGGCAACGGTTCCCGGCGCTGGTCGCCCCTCGCAGCGACGACATCTGCTATGCCACCAGCAACCGGCAGGTCGCCGTACGTGAGATCGCTGCCGAGAGCGAGCTCGTGCTCGTCGTCGGCTCTGCCAACTCCTCCAACTCGCAGCGCCTTGTCGAAGTGGCTCGCCGCGCCGGCGCACAGTCGCATCTCGTCGACGACGTCACCGACATCGACCTCGACTGGCTCCGCGGCGTGCGACGTATCGGTATCACCGCGGGCGCGTCAGCCCCACCCCACTTGGTGGACGAGATCGTCCACTGCCTGCACGGCCTCGGCGGTGTCGACGTGCGAGAGATCAGCGCGGTCGAGGAGAACGTCACATTCACCCTGCCCCGGGAAGTGAGCTGACTCATGGCGATGCCCATGCGACAAAACCTTCGGCTCGGCGCCTACCTGCTCAAGCAGAAGATCCGCGGAGTGGACAAGTTCCCGCTCGTCATGGAGCTGGAGCCGCTGTTTGCGTGCAACCTCAAGTGCGCCGGCTGCGGCAAGATCCAGCAACCGCACACGGTGCTCAAGCAACGGATGCCGGTAGCCCAGGCCGTGGCGGCGGTCGAGGAGTGCGGAGCGCCGATCGTGTCGATCGCGGGCGGCGAGCCGCTCATGCATCCTCAGATCGACGAGATCGTCACCGAGCTGCTGGCGCGCAAGAAGATCGTCCTGCTCTGCACGAACGCGGTGCTCCTGCCCAAGCATCTGCACAGGTTCACCCCACATCCGGACTTCGCCTGGATGGTGCACATCGACGGCTTGCGCGAGCGGCACGACGAGTCGGTGTGCAAGGACGGTGTCTTCGACCAGGCGGTCGACGCCATCAAGCAGGCCAAGGCAGCCGGTTTCCGCGTGATGTCCAACACGACGTTCTTCACCACCGACGCGCCGCAGGATGTCATCGACGTGCTCGACTACCTCAACGACGAGCTCGGCGTCGACAACATGCAGATCTCGCCCGGCTATGCCTATGAGAAGGCGCCCGACCAGGAGCACTTCCTCGGCGTGACCGAGACCAGAGAGCTGTTCCGCAAGGCGTTCGGCGAGGGGCGACGCAAGAAGTGGCGGCTCAACCACTCGCCGCTCTTCCTCGACTTCCTCGAAGGCAAGCGCGACTTCGCCTGCACGCCTTGGGGCATCCCGTCGTACTCACTGCTCGGCTGGCAGCAGCCCTGCTACCTGCTCGCCGACGGCTACGCGAAGTCGTGGCGCGAGTTGCTGGAGACGACGGACTGGGACGCGTTCGGACGCGGCAAGGACCCGCGCTGCGCCAACTGCATGGCGCATTGCGGCTACGAACCGACCGCCGTGCTTGCCACGATGGGCTCGCTGCGCGAGTCCCTGCGGGCGGCGGTTGCCTCGTGAGTGATCGGAGCCTGCTGAGCGCCCTTACCGGACCAGGTGATCTGCGCGCGCTCGATCCCACCGAGCTCGATCAACTCGCGTCCGAGATCCGCGAACATCTGGTGCACTCGGTGAGCCGCACCGGCGGTCATCTCGGACCCAACCTCGGTGTCGTCGAGCTCACCCTCGCGCTGCATCGCGTGTTCGACTCGCCGCGCGACGTCCTCTTGTGGGACACCGGCCACCAGGCCTACGTCCACAAGATGCTCACCGGCAGGGCGGCCGCCTTCACGTCGCTGCGCCAGGCGGGAGGTCTCTCCGGCTATCCGGCGCGCGCGGAGAGCGAGCACGACGTCATCGAGAACTCGCATGCCTCGACGGCGCTGTCCTATGCGGACGGGCTCGCCAAGGCGTTCGCGCTGCGTGGTGAGTCCGACCGAGCCGTCGTCGCGGTCGTCGGCGATGGTGCGCTCACCGGCGGCATGTGCTGGGAGGCGCTGAACAACATCGCCGGAGCGGAGCGTCCGGTGATCGTCGTCGTCAACGACAACGGACGTTCTTACGCGCCGACCATCGGCGGGTTCGCTCAGCACCTCGCGTCACTTCGGTTGTTGCCGGAGTGGGAGACGGCTCTGTCCGTCGTCAAGCGGACGGTGCCGCGCACGCCGCTGATCGGGCGCCCCGCCTACGCGGCGTTGCACGGCGTGAAGCAGGGGCTCAAGGACCTGTTGGCGCCGCAAGTCATGTTCGAGGACCTGGGGCTGAAGTACGTCGGCCCGATCGACGGTCACGACGTGTCAGCGGTCGAACGTGCGTTGGTGCGTGCGCGGAGCTTCGGCGCTCCTGTGGTCGTGCATTGCGTGACCCGCAAAGGCAAGGGTTACGCGCCGGCCGAGAACGACGACGCCGACTGCCTGCACGGAGTTGGTGCGATCGACCCGGTCACCGGCCGCCCGACGGCGACAGGCGCCGGGCTGCCGTGGACGCAGATCTTCGCCGAAGAGATGGTCGCGATCGGGTCGGCCAGAGACGACGTCGTCGCAGTGACCGCCGCGATGCTGCGGCCCGTGGGACTGCATCCCTTCGCTACCGAGTTCCCGGATCGCGTTTTCGACGTGGGGATCGCCGAGCAACATGCACTCGCATCGGCGGCCGGGCTGGCGTTCGGTGGCCTGCATCCTGTGGTTTGTGTCTACGCGACGTTCCTCAACCGCGCGTTCGACCAGGTGCTCATGGATGTCGCACTGCATCGTCAGGCAGTGACGATCGTGCTGGACCGAGCCGGCATCACCGGTGACGATGGCCCGTCGCATCACGGCATGTGGGATCTCGCGATGCTCGGCATCGTGCCCGGCATCCGCGTCGCCGCCCCTCGCGACGCTGCCCAGCTGCGCGGTCTGCTCGGCGAGGCGGTCGCCGATGAGAACGGTCCCACCGTGGTTCGCTTCCCGAAGGCGCACGCCGGCGCCGAGATCGCGGCGGTCGGGCGGATCGGCTTCGCGGATGTCCTGCGAGCGCATGTCGATGCCCGCGTCTTGGTCGTGGCAGTCGGGCCGCTCGCCGACGCCGCTGTCCAGGCGGCCGACCGGCTCTCGAGCGACGGTGTCCCGGTGACGGTCGTGGACCCGCGGTGGGTCCTTCCCATCGACGACGCTCTGGTGCGACTGGCGGCGTCGTACGACGTGGTCGTCACCGCGGAGGACGGTGTCGCCGCCGGAGGCGTCGGCGACGCGCTCGCCCGATCGCTCCGCGCGGCCGGCGCCGAGTGCCGGGTCAGCTCTCTTGGACTGCCGACGAGGTTCGTGCCGCACGGGCGGCGGCCGGAGATCTTGTCATCGTTCGGTCTCGACGCGGCCGGGATCGGGGCGGCGGTCCTCGCCGCCGTCGGGCAGCCGATCCGGGTCGGCTAACCGAAGCGGCGGGCGAGCAGCCGGAACACTCCTGGCGCCAGGCCACGCACGCGGGCGGGCAGCGCCAGCCAGCGCGGCACGACCGTTTGCGGCGTGCCGTTCTGCACGGCCTGCACGATCGCGTCGGCGATTCGCTCCGGTGGAACGGGCCGCGGATATCTGCGTTGATAGGGCGCGCCGCGCTCGTCGAAGAAGTGGCTTGCGACCACGCCCGGCGCGACGGTCGAGACCGTGACGCCGGTGCCGCGAAGCTCTTCTCGAAGCGGCTCGGCGAACGCCTCTATCGCCGCCTTGGTCGCCGAGTAGACGGCTTCGCCGGTGACCGGCACCCGACCGGCGATCGAGGACACCAGCACGATCGAGCCGCGCCCCCGCTCGAGCATGCCAGGCAGCGCAGCGCGGGTGATCAACAAAGGCGCGCGCACGTTGATGTCGACGAGGTCGCAGATCCGCTCCGCCGTCATCCCGGCAACCGCGCCGGCATGTCCGATACCCGCATTGGCGACCACGACGTCGAGCCGGCCGTGCCGCTCGACGGCGTGCTTGATCACGTCGCCGGCGTGGGCTGGGTCGCGGACATCTACCGGCAGGTAAGACCCGCCGATCTCCTGCACCAGACTCGCCAGCTCGCCCTCGCTCAGGCCGGCCGCAACGACCGTTGCCCCCTGTTGGGCGAGCGCCTGCGCAGTCGCTCGGCCGATCCCGTGTCCGGCGCCGGTAACGACCGCTACCGCGCCCGCGAGCTGCATGGACCCAGTCTCGCAGCAAATCTGATGGCTGTGATCTGGGTCACAACCTCCCTAGAAGGGTAGAGCGGACGAAAGGTGTAATGGGGACACCTGGCGTCCACCCGGAGGAGTGCCGTGGCATCGTCGATCCGGGAGCAGCGCGGCAACATCGAAGCGCTCTCCGACCCCTTCGCCCGCAACTCCCTTCGGGTCGCCTACCACATGCGGCGCTACGTCGTGCTGTACGTCTGCGCGCTCGCCGGCGTGGTGGCGCTCGCGCTCTTCCCCACCTATTCCGGTGGCCCGGGCGGCGCGCAACAGGCCGCGGCCGGCAAGGGCATCTACGGTTCCAACAACGCCAACACCGGCGCGAACGGCGGCGCGGCGACCAACGTGCCCGGCACTGTGGCCGGCGGGGCGCCGGGCGCGGTGGCGCCCGGCGGTGCGGCTGCCGGGGCGGCCACCACCACCGGCGCGGCCGGCGGCGGGGCGACCACACAGACCTCGAGCGGCGGCAGCAACACCGTCGCCATCGGCTCGGGTGTCACCCGAGGCGGAGTGCCGTGCAGCAAGGGTGTGCGGCAGATCCCGTTCTCGGTATACGCAGCGCCATGCATCGGGAAGTTCACCGGCAACAACGGCGGCAAGACGTGGAACGGCGTGACCGGCACGACGATCACGATCATTCACCGGCACACGTCGGACGCCAACGGCGCAAACGAGCAGGCCAACGACGCGCAGATCGTGGCGTCGGGTGGCAGCACCTACGAGGAAGACGCGAAGTACAAGACCGCGCTCGTCGCCTACTTCAACAAGACGATGGAGCTCTACGGGCGACATGTCGTGCTGAAGGACTTCAACGGCAAGGGCACCTATTCCGACGAGGAGCTGGGACAAGGCCAGGCGGCTGCTTGTGCGGACGCCGACACCGAGGCCAACACGCTGCACGGCTTCTCGTCGATCGACTTCGAGGGTGACTTCGAGTGGGGCCCCTTCGCTGAGTGCGCCGCTCGCTACAAGATGTGGCTGCCGCAGGCGGCGCCGTACTTCCCCGAGTCCTGGTACAAGAAGTACGACCCGTACATGTGGTCGACGATCATGGACTGCGAGAACATCGCGCACGAGCTCGGCGAGTTCATGGGCAAGCAGATCGTCAACTACCCGGCGCAGTTCGCCGGGATGGACGGCGCCCAGAACCTGAAGGGCCTGCAGCGAAAGTTCGGGACCTACGTGCCGAACAACCCCGAGTACCAAGAGTGCGTCCAGGAGAACAAGGCGGTCCTGGAGAAGTCCTACGGCGTCTCCTCGAGCCGCCTGGACCAGTACAACTACCAGCTCAACATCCAGGACTTCCCCAACGACGCCCAGCGCGCGGCAATCCAGTTCGCGGCCAACAAGGACACGACGATCATCCTGGCGTGTGACCCGATCTCGCCGATCTTCCTGACCAAGGACACTGCCAACCAGGGCTACTACCCCGAGTACCTGATCATCGGCGTCGCCTACACCGACAGTGACAACTGGGCGCAGCTGTGGGATCAGACTGCTGTGCGCAACCGCTTGTTCGGGTTGTCGCAGGCAGCGTCGACGAAGACGCTGCTCAATCCCAACGGCGAGGCCGGCCGCGTCCTCAGGTCGATCGGGCTGCCGGTCAACATCAGCTCGGTTTCCGAGTATTACCTCGAACTGTCGATGTTCGACCAGTTACAGGCAGCGGGCCCGGATCTCACACCGGCGAACATCGCGGCCGGAACGCACGGGTTGCCGATGAGCTCACAAGGCGGTGCCTGGGGCACGTGGTACTTCGGCGCCGGGCACACGGCGGTCAAGGACTCGCGCGAGGTCTATTGGACGCCGGGGACGTCGTCGTACAACGGCAAGCCCGGCACCTACGTCGAGATCTACAACGGAAAGCGTTTCCAGACCGGCCAGTTCCCGACTGGCAAGCCGCCCTTCTACGGAGCCTGATCCATGCCCTTCGACCGGACCACCCAACTCCGGCCGGCGCAGGCGCTGAAGGGGGCGGCGGCCGCATCGGTCGCCAGCCCCTGGCGGCGCTACGCGACGACGTCCATCGGTGTCGTCCTCGGGTTCATGCTGGCTGCGTCGTTGCTGCCGCATGGAGCGCCGCTGGGCATCTTGGTTCGCGGCGCCGTGCTGGGCGGCATCAACGCGCTCGTGGCGCTGTCGATCGTGCTTGTCTTCAAAGCGAACCGCGCGATCAACTTCGCCGCTGCGTCGTTCGGATCTGTCGCTGCCGTCACCGCGATTGAATTCCATGTGCAGCTCGGGGTCAGCTACGTGCTGTCGATGCTGACCGGCATCACGATCGCGGCGGTGCTCGGTGCGCTGCTGGAGATGTCGATCTTGCGGCGGTTCGCCAACGCGCCGCGGTTGATCTTCGCTGTGGTCACGATCGGGCTTGCCACGGTGCTCGATGGTGTGAGCCTCATCATCCCGGTGGAGTGGAGCGGCACGAAGTCGGCGTCGTTCGACGTGCCCTGGCACTTCCAGTTCCGCATCTATCCGGTGCTGTTCAGCGCCAACTTCGTCGTCGCGATCGTCGTGGTGCCGGTCGTGCTGCTGGCGCTGACGTGGTTCTTGCGCTTTACGTCGTACGGCGTGGCCATCCGCGCGGCAGCCGACAACGGCGATCGCGCTCGGTTGCTCGGCCTGCCGGTCAACCGGCTGTCGACCATCGTCTGGACCATCACCGGCGTGTTGTCAGCGCTCGCCGTCCTGCTGCGGATCCCGATCCTCGGGTTCCTCTCCTTCGGCAGCGTGTCGGAGAACGGCCCCGAGCTCCTGCTGCAGACCCTTGCCGCGGTGGTGCTCGCCGGCTACACCAACATGACCGTCGCCGTTATCGCGTCGATCGGCGTCGGCGTCGGCTCCGAACTCGCGGCCTGGAGCTTCCACGATGCGACGGCTGTCGATGTCGTGCTGTTCGGCATCGTCCTTGTCTCGCTGGTCATGCAGCGCAACAAGCTCACGCGTGCGGCCGACAGCGGCATCAGCAGCTGGCAGAACGTGAAGCCGGTGCGTCCCATGCCCCCGGAGTTGGCGGGCTTGCGCCCGGTGCGCCTGACGAGCCACGGGCTGAGGCTTTCTGTCCTCGTGTTCGGGCTGACGCTGCCGCTGTGGCTGTCGCCGGCGAACACGCAGCTGTCCAGCCTGATCCTGATCTACGGCATGGTCGCCGCCTCACTCGTCGTGCTCACCGGATTCGCCGGACAGGTCTCGATCGGGCAGGTCGCCTTCATGGGCTTCGGCGGCGCGGTCATGAGTGTGCTGATCAACCGCGCGCACTGGGACCCGCTGATCGCGTTGTTCGCCGGCGCGGTTGTGGCCGCGATCATCGCGGTGCTGATCGGAATTCCCGCACTGCGGATTCCCGGACAGATGCAACTGGCCGTGGTGACGCTGGCCTTCGCCGTGGCATCCGCCAGCTATTTCTTCGTGCAGCGCTACTTCCCGTGGTTCATCTCGGAGGGGTCGATCGACCGGCCGCACCTGTTCGGGCGCATCGCCACTGACAGCGATGAGCAGTTCTACTACGTGGCGTTGTTTGCCCTCGCGGCGACGCTGGCCGCCGTCCGTGGGTTCCGCCAGACCGCTGCGGGCCGCGCAACGGTCGCCGGCCAGGACAACCGGCTGGCCACGCAATCGTTCGCGATCAACACGACGCGGATCAACCTCGTCGCTTTCGCGTTCTCCGGCGCTATTGCTGGACTTGCCGGCGGCCTCTTCACGCTGCAGCAGCTCGGGTTCAACCCGGCCTCCTTCACCGCTGAGAACGGACTCAACTTCTTCACGATGGTCGTCATCGGCGGACTGGGCTCCATTCCCGGCGCTGTTCTGGGCGCGATTTATGTCTACGGCGCGCAGTACCTCCTGCCACCCGGGTGGGCGATCATCGCCTCCGGCGCCGGTCTCCTCGCCGTCTTGATGTTCCTGCCAGGTGGCATCGGTGAGGCGATCTACCGAGTGCGTGACTACGCCCTGCGGCAGCTGGCCAATCGCCGCGGCATCTACGTGCCGAGCCTGGTCGCGGACGTCCTCGTCGATGACGCCACCAAGGCGAAGGAGCAGGAGGTCAGCGACGTCCTGCCGGAGCTGGAAGCAGCCGTCGCTCCCGGCGGCACCGCGCCGCCGCCTCCGGCCGAACCCGCGATGTCCGGCCGTCGCATGGCGACGGAGGGCTCGCGTTGAGAAACCGCATTCGTGGCGCCTTCACCGACCTGGGCCCGGCCGGTCCTGCCGGTCTGCTGTTGCTGCTGGCACTGGCCGGGGTGCAGAACTTCGACATCATCGCGTTCGGTGTGCTCTCACCGAACATCAGGGACACGTTCCACCTGAGCAACGGCGGCATCGACTCCATCGCGGCCCTGACCGGCGCGGTGCCGGTCATCTTCGCGGTCTTCCTCGGCTACTTCGGTGACCGGCTCAACCGCGTGCGGATGTCGCAGGTCGCAGGTGTCATCTGGGGTCTGACCGCGATCCTCACCGGCCTCGCGCCAGTCGTTGCCGTGCTCATCATCGCCCGCATCATCGGCGGCGTCGGCAACCTGACGACGGAAACCGTCTACCCGAGCCTGCTCTCCGACTACTACCCGCCGCGCCGCCTCGGTTCGGTGTTCGGCACCTATCGTTTGGGTGCGCACGGCATCGGTCTGATCGGGGGTCCGGCGGCAGGCGCACTCGCGGTTGTCATCGGGTGGCGAGCGGCGTTCGTCGCGTTGGCGATCCCGACCTTCATCTTTGTCGTGGCCCTGGCGCTGCTCAAGGAGCCGGAGCGTGGTTCGTCCGCCGGCGTCATCGCTGCCGCCGAACAGATGGGTTCGATCGGCGAAGGCTTCCGGCGGGTCAAGTCGATCCGTGCGCTGAAGCGCACCTGGGTCGCAGCATTCCTCTTCGGTGCAGGCACCATCCCGTTCCCGACGTTGCTCAACAACTTCTTCCACGACGTCTACCACTTCGGCCCGACCAGCCGTGGTTTGGTCAGCGCCCTCTATGGCATCGGTGGCCTCATCGGTGTGATGCTCTGCGGCTTCCTGACCCAGCGCGAGCTCGCGGCCGGGCGCGCTCCCCGTCTGTCGCTCATCAACGGCTTCTTGGTCGTGGAGTTCGGCGCGTTCATGGCCGTGATGGCCGGCGCGCCATGGGTCGGCGTTTCCGTGGCTGCGGCCGGCATCCTGAGCATCGGCGCGTACGGGTTCTTGCCGGCGTACACAGCACTGGTCAGCCTCGTCGCACCGCCGCGCCTGCGCGCACAGGCGTATGCATGGTCCCTGCTCTGGTATGCCCTCGGCGGCATCGTCCTCGGCGTCGTCATCGGGGCGATCAGCAACGCCCACGGCAACCGGGTCGCACTGCTGATCCTTGCCGCGCTGGTCGCGGCCGGTGGCGCCATCGGTGCGTCGGCGTGGGTCTACGTCAACCGCGACATCCAGCAGGCACTGCGAGCGGAGTCCGCGTCGCAGTCCGACGCGATGCTCGCGTGCTACGGCGTCGATGCGGCGTACGGCGGGGTCCAGGTGCTCTTCGGTGTGGACTTCGAGGTGCAGCCGGGCGAGATGGTGGCTCTGCTCGGCACCAACGGTGCCGGCAAGTCGACGTTCCTCAAGACCATCAGTGGCCTGCTGGATCCGACCGGCGGCGCGATGTATTTCAAGGGTCGCGACATCAGCCACGCAGATCCGTCGACGACGTCACGGCTGGGCATCATGCACGTGCCTGGTGGGCGGGGTGTGTTCCCGACCATGACGGTGAGCGAGAACCTGCGGGTGGCCGCCTGGCTCTACCGCAAGGACAAGGCATACCTCGAGGAATCGCTGGCACGGGTCAACGAGTACTTCCCGGTGCTGCGCACCCGGTCCGACACCCTCGCCGGGGATCTTTCCGGCGGCGAGCAGCAGATGCTGAGTCTCGGTCAGGCGTTCCTGGCGCGACCCGAACTGCTGCTGATCGACGAGCTGTCGCTCGGCCTCGCCCCGACGATCGTCGACCGGTTGATCGACATCGTGCGTGCCATCCACGCGCAGGGCACGACCGTCGTCATCGTCGAGCAGTCGGTGCACACCGCGTTGGAGTTGGCCGAGCGCGCCATCTTCATGGAGAAGGGTGAAGTCCGCTTTTCCGGACCGACCAAAGAGCTGCTCGAGCGACCGGACGTCTTGCGAGCCGTGTTCCTGCAAGGCGCTGCCGCCGGTGTCGGCAGCAACGGCAACGGCAGCAGCAACGGCAAGAGCAACGGCAAGGCGGCGGTCGCGAAGGCCGAGGACGCCGTTTCACTGCTCGACCGCGAGATCGTGCTCGAGACGCGGCAGCTGTCCAAACGCTACGGCGGAGTGATGGCCGTGAGCGAGGTCGACATCCAGCTGCACGACGGCGAGATCCTCGGCTTCGTCGGCGCCAACGGCGCAGGCAAGACGACGCTCTTCGACCTCATCTCCGGTTTCAGTCGCAACAACGGCGGTCGCGTCATCGTCAAGGGCGTCGACGTCACCGACTGGCCCGCCTGGCGGCGCGCCCGGCTCGGACTCGGCCGTTCGTTCCAGGACGCCCGGTTGTGGCCGCAGCTCACGGTTGCGGAGACGCTCGCCGTCGCCTTGCACGAGGAGGCGGAAACAAACGCGGCGCTGCCGGCGATCCTGGGACTGCCGCGCGTCGCCGAGTCGGAGGCGATGGTCGCGGAGCGCGTCGACGAGCTCGTCGACCTGATGGGACTCGAGGCCTTCCGCAACAAGTTCATCGGCGAGTTGTCGACCGGTTCCCGCCGCATGGTCGAGCTCGCCTGCATGCTGGCGCACCGACCATCGGTGCTGTTGTTGGACGAGCCCTCGTCCGGCATCGCGCAGCGCGAGACGGAAGCGCTCGGACCGCTGATCAAGCGCATTCGCGACGAGCTGTCATGCAGCGTGCTGGTCATCGAGCACGACATGCCCTTGCTGCGGTCGCTCGCGGACAACCTCGTCGCGCTTGACCTCGGCTGTGTGATCGCGCATGGCGCTCCGGAGACCGTGCTCGAGAACCCGCACGTCGTGTCGGCCTACCTCGGTGGTTCAGTAGAGCGACTCGGCATCGCAAGCAAGAACGGACACGCGAAGGCCGCGGCCAACGGCGGTCGTCGCGCTCGCGCCCCGCAAGGAGCAGACGCATGAGCAGAGGACGGCACCGCAAGGTGCAACCGCATACCGGCCGCAAGGCCGCCGCGACCGTCGTCTTTGCCCTCGGCACCGCCGTGGTCTCGACCGCGTGGACGACCGCTGCCGCCGATGCGCCGATGAAGTACGGCTGGTGGTCGGCGACCAACGCAGGCACACCGTTCACGCCACCGGCGCCGCCGGACGTGCCGGCCAAGGGCTTGTACGTCGCCAACTCGGTCTCCGGACCCAGCGCCATCGCAGCACTGACGTTCAACATTCCCAGTGGTGCGACCGTTGGCGCGCTGACCCTCGTCGCCACCGGCAACCCGGTCATGTCGAGTCCGCCGCTCGCTTGCGAGATCCCGGCATCCGGTCAGGGATACACGCCGGCCGAGGGTGGAGCGTGGAGCGCGAAGCCCGCCTACGACTGCAAGGCGGGCCAGGTGACGGGCACCGCGGGCTCCGATGGCAAGACGCTGACCTTCCCTGTGGCGCCGTTTGCGAAGTCGGGGTCGCTCAGCGTCGCCATCGTCGCTGTCGGTCAGGCTGACCGGATCCCGTTCAATGCTCCAACCGCCAGCGCTTTGGCGATCACGACGTCGTCGCCGTCGGTCGGCGGGGGCGCCGGGGCGCCGATCGGATCGGGGGTGCCGGGAAGTGGTGCCACCGGCAGCGGAGCCGGTGCGGCAGGGGCCAACGCCCCCGCCGCACCCGCCCCGCCGGCCGCCGGCGCAGCCGTCGCGGGCGCGGCGCCTTCGGCCGGAATGCCACCCGCCGTCGCGAGCCCGCAACAGACACAGGCAGCAACAACGACGGGCTCTACCCAGGGCGCCGCACCGGCAGCAAGCAGCACGCCATCGGGTGCGCGCATCAACGCAGCCACCATCCTGGGCCTCGCTGCGATGGTCGGCGCGCTGCTCTTCTGGACCGAAGGGTTCGGTGTGCTCGGCGGTCGCGTGCGTTCACTGGCCGGACGGCGAGGACCGCCCGATGGTTCGACCTACCCGGAGGAGCCGTCGATCAGTGAGCCCGCCGGAGCTGCTGGACATAGCTGAGCAACGCGGCCGGCCGCATGGTGCCGGTCACGCGCAGCCATATGCCGGAGCCCAGCGCGACCTGCACCTGTGGGCCTTCTGACGTGAGGATGGTTTTGGCCGAGCCCAGATCGGCCAGGTGAACGGGCTGCGTCGGTGTCTGCTGCCCGTCCCATGGGTAGTGGCCACCACCTTCGAGCCCGGCCTCCACGGTGATCACGTCCGGCCCTTTGCTGAACGCCCAAACCGTGGACCGAGCTGCCAGCCCCTGCCCGTTGGGCGCCGGCAACGTGAAGATGACCGGCTTGGTCGGCTGGAAGCCCGCAGGCGTCGGCGGAGTCGCGATCGGTGCGCTGGTGTCGACACCGGGGCTCACCGTCCCCTGCTGTCCGGCGCCGGGCAAAGGTTGCGCATTGACCGGTGACAACGGATCGGTCACGTCGCCGACGAGCACGCGGATTGCCGATCGCGCGTAGACGATGTGTCCTTTCAGCGTGTAGCTCTCGCTCAGGATGAGGCCGCTGTTGTCGATGCAGAGGTCGTCGTGGTCGCTGCCTGAGAGCGGCTTGATCGGACCGACCGGCGGCTCGGCGAACCGGATCACCTCGCAGCTGCGGTTCGCCACTGTCATGGTGCGTCCGGTCTTCTTGGCGAGCTTGCGCTGCGCCAGCCCGTCCAGCTCGATCCCGAGCGACTGGTCGCTACCGGCGAGTCCGGGCTGTCGGTCAGACACATGTCGCACCACGCCCGTCCCGTCCAGCGTGTAGAGCGACTCGGTGTCGAACCAGGTAGCGCTCCGCGGCGGTCCGGGGCTGCCGGCGGTGGGGTCTGCGGCGTACGTGATGTCGCTCGAGCTGAACGGACGGTGCACCGTCAGCACCTCGTACGTCGTCACCGGTGAGCCGGTCGACGTCGCCGTCACCCGATAGGTCACCTGGTAGGCGAGCGGCCGGTCGAGGATGGGCTTCGGTGGCGGCACCGCCCCGCCGCCGATGAGCACACCGGCGGCGACGCCGCCCGCGACCAGGACCACGACAGCGGCGGCAAGAAGCCGGCGCGTGCGTCGGCGCGCGGGCAGTCGCGGTCGAAAGACTCGCTTCCGGCGGCGCGCATTCACCTGCGCATTGTTCCGTAGTCTCGACATCGATGGAGAGCGCCGTGGACGTCCGCCGGGCCGAGAGCCGATTCCGCACGAGGATCGACTGGCTCGACTCGAAGCATTCGTTCTCCTTCGGGTCGCACTACGACCCACACAACACGCACCACGGACTGCTTCTCGTCAACAACGACGACGTGGTGGCGCCGGGCACCGGCTTCGAAACGCATCCGCATCGCGACATGGAGATCGTGACCTGGGTCTTGCGAGGCCAGCTCGTGCATCAGGACTCGCAGGGGCACAGCGGTGTCATCTACCCCGGCCTTGCGCAGCGCATGAGCGCCGGCACGGGAATCCTGCATTCTGAGAAGAACGACGCCTGGCGGCTCACTGGGGGTGGCGAGCACGAGGACCCGGTGCACTTCGTGCAGATGTGGGTCGTGCCTGATGAGCAAGGCATCACTCCCGGCTACGAACAGCTCGAGATCGGTGACGAGCTGCTGCGTGGCGGGCTGGTGCCCGTTGCCTCGGGCATGCCCGCACATGACGGTGCGTCCGCGATCCGGATCAAGAACAAGTACGCCGCGCTCCACGCTGCCCGGCTCGCTGCAGGAGACCAGGTGCAGCTGCCCGACGCTCCCTTTGTCCACCTGTTCGTGCCGCGGGGCCGGGTGACGCTTGAAGGTGCCGGGCCGTTGGCGGAGGGCGACTCGGTGCGGCTCAGCGGCGTCGGGGGGCAGCAGGTGATCGCCGATGACGCGGCCGAAATCCTCGTCTGGGAGATGCACGCGACGCTGGGCTGACGGCTCGCGCTTGGCGATGCGCCGCGACGGGTGAAGAGTGGCCCCATGAGTGGTCCCGTTGGCGCCGCAGACGCTCCGGTCGAACCTCGTCGGAGCGACGCAGCGGACCTCAGTGGAGCGGACGGCGTCGAGGTCACCGACAGCCGTGAGGCGAGCGTCGGCGGGATCACGGTCCGGCGCGCGTTGCCCCGACGGGGGCGTCGCACCGTCGGCGCCTGGTGCTTCGCCGACCACATGGGTCCGGCCGACGTGACCGAGGCATCGGGCCTGGACATCGGGCCGCATCCCCATATCGGCTTGCAGACGGTGACCTGGCTGCTGGACGGTGAGGCGCTGCACAGGGACAGCCTCGGCAGCGAGCAGCTGATCGCGCCCGGTCAACTGAACCTGATGACCGCCGGCGGCGGCGTCTCGCACAGCGAAGAGGCAACCGGCCGCTACAGCGGTCGGCTCGAGGGCATTCAACTGTGGGTCGCGTTGCCGGATGCGACCCGTAGCGGCGACCCGGCCTTCGAGCATCACGGTGATCTGCCGCAGGTCGACGGGTCCGGGGCGA
>DASSEQ010000133.1:0-21160 GCA_035695245.1 Mycobacteriales bacterium
GTGAGTGACCTTGACGCCGGTCGATCGTTGTAGCGGCTGAGTGAATGGGTCCTCGATTCGGCGAAGGGTGGCTCCGGTGACCTACACGCAACCAACGGCTTTCGGGACAGTCGTCGGCACCCGCTCGGCACTGGTCGAGGCCGCGGCCGCAGCGCTGGAAGACCTCGCCCCGGCGCAGTCCGACAAGCGCCCGATGCCGCCGGCCAAGGCCGGCGCGGACCGGCCGGGTGCATTCGACTTCTTCGCCGCAAGCTGACGGATGGTTGGAGGGAGGTTGGCGAAAGCCCTTGACCAGCCACGATCGGCTCCCGGCTCACTGAACCAGTTAATGCCGCGGGTCTCCACCGCCAAATATCCGGCTATCTGTCACTCACGAACGTGATCAACCTCGCGCGTCTGGCGGCAGCGCTCCGCTCAGTTGCGGCCGCCAAGCCTCGAAGTTGATCACGTTCGTGAGCTGTCGGGAGGTGCCGTGATCCTGCACCGTGTAACTGCGGCCTCGCGGCAGCACCACCGGCGATATCTTGCAACCGTGGAGGCGCCGCTAGGGGACGATGGTTTGGCCGTCACGTACAGGCGACGCGGCGTTGCATGGCTGGTTGCCATCTGCTGGCTCATGTTCGTTGGTCGGCATCGGGATCGCTGCTGGCGGCGCCACTGGCAACCTGATTGTTGGCCTGATCCTCGCCGTGATCTCCGTGTGGCTGCTCAGTCGAACGCTGCGTCAGGCCGTCGTGGTGGAGCCACGGGAGTCGGGAACGTCACCAACCCATGTCAGGCTGAACGCCCGCTCGGGGTCCTCGTCGGAGAATTCCTTCACTGCGACCCATAGGCCCGGGCGCGGCTCGATGATCCAGGCACCTGTTGCCAGGTCCCGACCCGGCGAGTGCAGCGTGTTTTCCACACGCCTTCGCCCTCGACCTCTTCAAGAACGCATTCGACAAGATCAATGTCGCTAATCTCAGGATGCGTACCGAACCACCGGATGAGCGCATCGGCCCCGATGCTGTCCAGGTAGCGCACTACGGCCGAGCGCTAGCGAAAATCTCCCGAACGCTCCGCCCAAGGGCACCTGCAGACATTGAGCCGGCGCGAGCCGCCGCGGCGTATTCGGGCAACTGCCGGAGCCGCACGGTGGCGTCGATGTCCCCTGCGAGCTGTTCTAGGAGTCGAATGTCACCCGCCTGCCGATAGGCAAGGACCGCCTCAACTATTCCGGCCATCAGCGAGGTCTGCTCAGCTTGCGACAGACCCTCGAGAGCTGTCACCGCCGCCGCCACCATGGCGGGATCGACGTCTACGTTCAATCGATGCTCACCCACGTGCTGCTCCCGTCGCGTCGTCGGTAGCTGCTAACCGGGGAAGGTAGACGCCGAGTCTGTCATTTCCTGTCTCGGCACGCTGGACGAGGCCAACTCGTAATCGAACGGGCTACGGCGCGCGGGGATCCACTGCGACCAACAGGCGACCTAAGTGCGAGCTTCGGACCAAGATCAACGGGCCACAGATGGGCCACATCTCGTGGCCCAACCCGGTAAATCGGGGTCAGCGGCGGTCAATGTGAAGATCACCACCGCGACCCGAAGAGGCCCTCTGACTGACCTGCAGAAACAGCAGTTAGAACGAGAGAGCGGGTGAAGGGAATCGAACCCTCACTGTCAGCTTGGGAAGCTGACGGACTACCCACAAGGTTGAAGATCGCCAAGGTGCTTATGCAGGTGACGGCTTATGTGTGTTGCCCACTCTTGCCCGCGTGCGACCTCCGCGTGCCCTTGCTACGGGCACGCGGAGGGCATGCGCTGCGGCGCTTAACTCGGTCGCCGACGAGCAGCCGGTCGGGCGAGGATGGACCCCAGCGTTTAGGAGCGACTCAATAGGTTCGGCCGAGGCCTCAGCAGTTGATGTAGCCGTCATAGGCCATGGGCTGCGTATTGGCGTCGTCGTCGTAGGACCAGTGAGCAGTGCAGCTGGCGACGGAGAAGTCGATGCCAAGGAAGCCAATGTTTTCGCTGAACTCTTGCCCGTCTTCGCTGTGGTAGGCGGCCGTACCCGGTCCAGTATCGACATGGCCGAAGTTCGTCCCCGCGTCCCATCCGTATGAAGCGAGCACAGTTGGCGTAAAGACTGTGTACGTAGGAGAGGTGTAGGTGGCGGGCGGGACGCAGCTCGTCGGCGTTTCGTTCGACTCCATGCTGAAGCTGAAAAGCGAGATTCCGAAGATGCTCTTCTCGGTCATCGACGCGAAGTATCCGTACGTGATGCATGTGTCGGCTCGAACCGCGCCAACCCCGGCCGCGCCGTTGCTGGCGACGGGCTCACCGGGCGCAACCTGTTCGCATGCAGCAGCCGTTGTGCAAGGACTGCTCAGTATGCGGGCTCGAGTTTCGAACCTCGCGGGCGTCAGCGCTTCGATCAACAAATGTTGATCGCTTCGGCTCCAGGAGCGGAACGTGGCTGCGGGATGCTTGCTGATTGATATCTGATGCACGAGAGCGAGAGCTCGTTGAGCAGGGTTTTCGCGGGCCGCGTGCGCTAACGGTTCAACACACATCACAACTGCCAGAACGACAGATCCGCACGTTGCCAGTAGCCGCCGTCGCTTCATCGACTCCCCCCAAGTCAGTCTGGTGGCGGCATGTTGCTCCTAAACGTCGTAGTTGTCAACGCTCGTGTCCGTGTCGTATGAATCGGGAGTACTTACTCCAGATCGCGAGGTTTGCCCCAGCGGTCACCGCTAAGGTCGATGCGGGTTTCTGGCCGTGTGGGTCCGGTGCAAGTCGGTACCCCGGTGCCAAGCGGGGATGGATCTCCGCAAGCGTCGGCATTGGCTGCCAGGCACGACCGTGAAGCTGCGCGCCGAGTACGCCAGAGTACGGTTGAAGAGTTGAGTGCCAGGCGACCAGCGGCGCGATCGGCAGCGTCGACTCACCCTGGCGTAGTTGTCCGGCGTGACACCAAAACGGGGCCCAGCGTGCGCGCGGCGGATGCCCCGAACTACAACCTGGGTGGCACGCGGGCCGTAGCCTGGGCGATGCTCTTGTCATGTTTCCGTCTTGGGTCTGGTTTCTGATTGGGCTCTGGTTCTTGGCGGCGGCGATCGGCGTATTCCGAAGTAGCACCATGCCCTTGTGGGTTGGTGTGATCGCTCTTGCCGGCGCTGCGGCCTCCTTCGGGACCGCGTATTCGCGGCATCGCGCGCGGTCACAGGTCAAGCCCGAATAGCGCCGCAGGCTCTGGGCGGCCCCCCGCGAATCACTTCGCGTCGTCGATCTCAGGGCTCCTGGCTGTGACGAGTAGGCGGTGTTGGGTCGACGTGATCGCTGCCGTCTGTTGCGCCGTCGACTCCAGTGCCGACCCAGCGCGGGCGAGGACGGCCGCGAAGCGGCCGCCCGCAGCCTGCGCTCTTGATGGAGTAGAGAAAGTCTCAACAGAAATTCCGGAACCCCCCGATCCGTTCTCTCGTCGAGTCGGCTCCGGCGTACGGTCGAATCGTGATGTCAGCCGTTGACGCTGAGCGCATGGCCCGCGAGCTCTTGGCGGGGCTACCGGCGCGCCTGCGGCACGTCGAGGCCGTCGCCCAGAGGGCGCGGGCGGTTGCAGCACGGGTGGCAGCCGAGGAGGCGGAGGTTGCTGTAGCGGCGGCATGGCTGCATGACATCGGCTACGCGAGCGAACTCGCGCTGACTGGCTTTCACCACTTGGATGGTGCGCGGTACCTCCGAAGTCTGGGCGAAAACCGCCTTGCCGGTCTGGTTGCTTACCACGGCGCCGCCAGTGAAGAGGCGCAACTGCGGGGGCTGGCGGAGGAGCTAGGCGAATTCGAAGACGAGGCCTCGCCAGTCGCCCATGTGGTCACTTATGCCGACGTGACGACCGCGGGCGATGGTTCCGAAGTCACCTTGGTTGACCGCATTGCCGACGTACGCCGCCGATACGGAGACGAGCACGTCGTGACTGACGCGCTGTTGTCGGCCGAGTCGCGTCTCGGCGAGATGATCGGCGCTGTTCGCTCGGCGTCGACATCTGATGCGGTCACGCGATAACGGGCGGCCCCCCGCGCAGGTAGTCATTGATCCGCTGGCGAATCGACTCCGCCATCGGGAGAGAGGGAATGTCCTCCGGCGCAACAAGGCGGACCTCGAGTGACTCGTCACTGGTGCTGAGATCACCGCCGAGGATGCGACAAGTAAGGCAGACGGAAAATTGCTGTCGCACCTCTCCGTCGTCATAGGCCACGACGTGGCCCGGGTCGGAATACACGCCGACGATGGCAATCGGTTCCACGAGGATGCCTGTCTCCTCCTCAACTTCGCGCGCGATGGTCGACGCGATGCTTTCTCCGATTTCCATGCCGCCGCCGGGTATCGACCAGAGGTCGTTGTCGCTGCGCCGGTGAAGGAGGAGCCGGCCCTGATCGTCGACGACGATGGCAGAGGCCGCGGGCACCAGGTTGTTAGCTTTTGGAGCGCTCGGGTCGTGGTGGTACTCGACGCGCGCCATCAGACACCTTCCAGTCGCTCGGCGGAATCCCAGACGCGCTCAAAGTGCGTGAGGAATGTCTCGAAGAGGCAGTCGGGGGCGGACCTTCGCAGGTGCAGCAACGGTGACATGAAGCCTGGCGCGGCGTACAGATGCGGCGTGACGAGGAGGTCCTCGTCGTACCTGAAGATCGAGTTGTACATCGGCGTCCTGTGTTGCCGAATCGCGACTCCCGGTGCGTCGACGAGCGGGGACATGTACTTGATGGCCGTCCGAATTCGAGCCAGTAGCCCATCGTCGAGCTGTTCTTCGCGGTCACGGTTCGCCGCCTCGGGAGAGGTGGGGTCGACGATCGCAATCCGGACCTGGCACCCATCCTGGCCCTTCCGCCGCAGCAGATCGACGAGCGACGGATGAGACTCGAACAAGAACTGCATCGCATAGCCAAGTAGGTCGACGTGCCTCGTAGCCGTCTCGACCTGCGACTGCCACAGTGCGGGCGGGACGTCGGCACGATGCGCGTAAGCCGCGACTATCTCATCGGCGGCATTCCCGCGCTCGCCGGCAGTTGCCCAGAGCGACCGTGCGTCGACGCCGAGCAACCTGGCCATTTGCCCCTGGTGTCGGGGGTACGGCGTTCGGCCAGCGAGCCAGTGTCGGACGGTCCTCGCATCCACGTTCAGTTGTTGCGCGACGTCATCAGCCCCGAGACCGGCGGCCAGAAGCGATGCCTCCAGCCGATGGTTGCGCGATGTAGCGGGCATTGGCGTCTCCGGGCGTAACCGGACTTCTTCGGACGTCTTGAAGGTACTCAGGACGTCTGGGAGTTGTCCGCTTACGCCGTAGCGGCGTCCGGCCGCTGTTAGCGAGCCTTCGGTCGTCCACTCGGCAACCAGACCAAGGAGGCATCATGCGCCTGCCGATCGACACCTCAGCCATGACGTTCGTCGTGGCCGGAGCCGCGGAGCCGGTGCGCGACTTCGAGTCGAAGCAGCCTAAGACCGACGAGAACGGCGTTCCCTTGTTCGCCGTGGCTCTGATGGTTCTCGGTGAGACTCAACCGGAGATCATCTCGGTCAAGATCGCCGGCGAGGCGCCGGCCGTTTCGCCAGGGCAGGCGGCCAAGGTGACGGGACTTGCCGCCACTCCCTGGGCCATGGGCGAACGGTCAGGCATCTCGTTCCGCGCGTTGAAGGTCGAGCCGGTCGGGTCGTCGACTTCTCGGCAGGCGGGGTGAGCCACGTGCGGTGGAAGGTAGTCGCGGCGGCGCTGATCGTCGCCACAGTTGCCCCGGCGCTCTTCGCGCACGTCGCTCACGTGACCGTCACTGCGGCACTGGCTGCGTTCTCGCAACTTGTAGGCGGTCGTGGTTAGTCGGCTATCCGGCAACCACATGGACGGTTGGGGTGTCGGGTGGCCGGCACCCCCTCCGCCGTCGTTGCCGGAGTCGATCCTGTTGACTCTGCTCCGGGCCATCGCGGGCTTCTGGCTGGAGCTGTTCGCCCTCGCCCTCATCCTGGTGGCTGTCCTGGCTGCACGCGCGGCAGGCCTGCTGTGGCTAGCGGCCGTGGGGCTCCTGGCGCTGGGCAGCGCCCTGATAATCGCGCGCCGGCCCAGGCGGTTCATGGCACGACTTCTGCACGCGCAGTCGGTACGACGGTCCTGGTCTCACGCGGTGCGAGTGGCTGCGGTCCAGGCCTTGACCGGTCGTGTCCCACCGGTGATCCGCGTACGTCCGGTGCCTGCTGGCGATGTGCTGGACATCCACATTCCCTTAGGTGCCACCGTTGACGATCTCGATGTGGCGTCCGAAGTGCTCGCTGTTGCACTGCGATTGCGAGACGTCGTCGTCGAGCGGGACCGAGACAACGCCGCGCGCGCCCGCGTGACGCTCGTCCGTCGTGATCCCCTGGCGTCTCCAGCTCCGCCGTGGCCAAAGATCGAAGCCCAGCAACTGACGCTTTGGGAGCCCATACCGGTCGGGATCGACGAGACCGGCGAGCCGGTGTTCATGTCGTTGGCGGAACGTAACGTGCTGCTCGGTGGCGAACCGGGTGCCGGTAAGAGCGTCGCCCTCTCGATGCTCGTCGCGACGGCGGCTCTTGATCCCACAGTTCGGCTCCATCTGTTCGACGGCAAGCTCGTGGAACTCGCGATGTGGCGCGGCTGCGCCGATCACAACGTCGGCGTCTCAACTGCGCATGCGATAGACGTGCTGCGCGAATTGCAAGTCGAAATGGACGATCGGTACCTCTCGTTGCTTGCGCAACGGTCACGGAAGGTAACCCCTTCGTCGGGGCAACCGCTGCACGTCCTCGTGGTCGACGAGTTGGCGCACTATCTGCTTGCGCAAGACCGGAAGGAGCGTCAGGAGTTCGCCGAACTACTTCGTGATCTCGTAGCGCGTGGTCGCGCGGCCGGACTCGTCGTCCTTGCAGCGACGCAGAAGCCGTCGCACGATGTGATCCCGACCGCGTTACGCGATCTCTTCGGTTTTCGATGGGCGTTGCGATGCAACACCCCGCAGGCGTCTGACACGGTGCTCGGCGCCGGCTGGGCATCTCTCGGATACAACGCTGCCGACATTGATTCAGCTCACCGCGGGGTCGGTTACCTGCTCCATGAAGGCGGTCGACCAGTTCGGTTGCGCTCACACCACATCGATGACGAAACGCTTGCCGCGCTCGCGCTTCGAGCAGAGATGCTCCGTCACCCAGAGCGGGCGATGTCATGACCGCCTCACAAGCGCTAGTCACGCAGATTCGTCGGACCCGATGCTGCACCCATCCGATTCGGATGCAAGGCCGGACTGACACGGTGGATGTTCAGTCAGGGGAACTGCGAGCTTTAGTGGCTTCGGCTGACCAACCGGGTGGGGTGTTGCTGCTGCCGTGTCGCAATCGGCGTTCAACCGTCTGTCCGAGTTGTGCCGACGCCTACCGGGGCGACGCATGGCAATTGATCGCTTCTGGGCTGCGTGGTGGGAAGGGCGTGGGCGCTGAAGTGTCGGTACACCCGCGATTGTTCGTGACTCTGACCGCGCCGAGTTTCGGAGAAGTGCACTCCCGCCGCGTTCGGGACGGACGCCCCCGTCGTTGTCGGACGCGTCGTTCTGGCGTCTGTGCACACGGCATGGCTCGGTCTTGCTCGTTCATTCACGATCTGGCTGATCCGGTGCTCGGACGGCCTCTGTGCGCGGAGTGCTTCTCATACGACCAGGCGGTTCTTTGGAATGCGCAGGCGGGCCAACTTTGGAACCGCACGGTCATCAATCTCAGGCGCGCTCTTGCACGCGAACTGAGGTTGCCGGCAGCCGCGCTTCGCTCGGCCGCCAGCGTGTCTTTCGTGAAGGTAGTCGAGTACCAAGCCCGCGGCGTTGTTCACTTGCACGCCGTGGTGAGGCTGGATGGTCCGACACCGGACGAGCCCGCACCCGCTGTCGATCAAGACCGGCTAGCGGTGATCGTCCGCGATAGCGCAGCAGCGGCCAGCGTGCCTCTCGCACTCCCAGATGGATCCGCATGGGAATGTCGATGGGGGCCACAGCTCGACGTCCGGGTGATTCCCACCGGCGATGTGGCTGCCGTGGCTGCGTACATCGCAAAATACGCAACGAAGTCGACGGACGCGAACGGCGCACTCGACAGGCCCATTCGGCGCCGGGCGCAGATTGATCGGCTGCCTGTGAACGCGCATCTTCGTCGGCTGGTGCACACCTGTTGGCAACTCGGCGGCGACGCTCGCTATCGAAAGCTGCGGCTCCGCGCATGGGCGCACGCGTTGGGCTATCGGGGGCACTGGACTACCAAGAGTCGTGCCTACTCGACCACGTTCAAGGCCTTGCGCGAGGCACGCGTCGCGTACGTCGGCGGCCGCGACGACGATTCGGTTCGCGTGGGCGAGTGGCGCTACGTCGGCCGCGGCTACGACCTCCTCGGAGCGTGAGCTGTGGATGACCTATTGACGCCTGAGGAAGTCGCAGAGGTTGCGCACGACACCGCGATTCGTCCGTCGCCTGGTGGCTGAACGTCGCATCGGCTTTACGAAGGTCGGCAAGTTTGTCCGCTTCGCCGTTGCCGACGTTGAGGAGTACCTCGCAGCTGGACGAGTAGCGCCAGGACTGTCGTACGTGCGCCCTAATGTCCGGTTCGTCGGGGATCGCAGGAGGTAGCCATGCCACGAGGACGCAGGCGGTTCGGTCGCGTACGCAAGTTGCCCTCCGGCCGTTGGCAGGCCCGGTATCCCGGCCCAGACGGTCGCGACCGGCCCGCGCCTAACACCTTCGAGACCAAGACCGACGCCGAGCGTTGGCTGAGCTCGGTGGAGACGGATCTCGCGCGCGGCCAGTGGATCGACCCGTCTGCAAGTGAGACCACGCTTCGCCAGTGGTCGGTGCTCTGGTTGCAGAACCGGCCCGACCTGAAGGTGCGGACTCGCGAGTTGTATGACTGGCTGCTGGACAAGTACCTCCTGCCGAAGATCGGTGATGTGCCGCTCGGCAAGATCACGCCGAGCCTCGTCCGGAGCTGGCATGCCGAGATCGCGAGAGCCGGGTCTCCGACTCCGGTGCGGCAGGCCTATTCGCTGTTGCGGGCCATGCTGTCGACGGCTGTGGCTGATGAAGTCATTCTGAGGAATCCGTGCTCAATCAAGGGCGCGGGTGTGAGCCGAGCTGCTGAGCGACCTGTGGCGACGATCCCGCAGGTGTTGGCTCTCGCTGAGGCAGTGCCAGCGCGGTATCGAGCGTTCATCCTGATGGCGACCTGGTCCAGCGCCCGCTGGGGCGAACTGGTCGCACTCACCCGGGATCGGTTGGACCTGCTGCACGGGACCATGACGGTGGATCGCCAGCTCGTTGAGTTGCGGGGATGCCGCCTGCAGCCGGATTCACCGAAGTCCGCAGCCGGCGTTCGGACGATTCACCTCCCGCCGCACCTGCTGCCGGAGTTGCAGCACCACCTCAACACGTTCGTCCCGCCGGATTGCCCGTACGTCTTCCCGAACTCCAAAGGCGAACCGATCAAGCGCAGCTCCTTCCGCAGCGTGTGGCTACTCGCGCGGAAGAAGGCCGGACTCCCGAAACTTCGCTTCCACGACCTCAGGCACACCGGCAACACCCTGGCTGCTGCCACGGGCGCCAGCACCCGCGAGCTGATGGCCCGGATGGGTCACTCCTCGATGCGCGCGGCATTGATCTACCAGCACGCGACCAAGGACCGCGACGCGGCAATCGCGGCCGCGCTCTCGGAGCTGGCTGGGGGCGCCCCGGCGGCCGGGCCAGCCAGGGTGCTCAAGATCGCGTCTAGCGAGTCTTAGACGCGAAACAGGCGTCTTCGGCGGTGGCCTGCGAAACTGTCGTATCGGAGTGATCATCTAGTCGAGGGGAGGCGAGCACCCATGGAGCCGATGCTCGACGTGCGCGTCGAGGGCGAAGCGGGCTCCATCCCCGCTCTCGCGTTCCTCGATGTGTTGCGAACGAGCCTCGATCTACTAGACCAGCTAGAGCGCGCAGAGAGTCTTAACAGCAAGCCTGCGGGCGGCTGGCTCATCGCCGACCTTCGGTCCTCCAGTGCGGTGGCCACGCTGCGGCGGCCAGACGCGGCCAATCTGCAAAGTCACTTGCGCCTTGTGCAGGGCGTGGGCAGCCTGCGGCAAAGCGAAGAGCTGCCCCCCTACTTCTCGCCTGACATCGCAGAGGGGCTCGTCAAGATCGGCCGACAGCTTCGGCAGCCTGGCATCAGCGGCGTCACCTTCGTCGTTCCAGGCCTCGATGGGGCGGCGCCAGTCTCCGAGCCAGTGACGGAAGCGGTCGTCACTAATGCGAAGACCTCTGTAGAGGGCACGGACCGGGCGGTTGGATCTGTCGCCGGCATTCTCGACGTGATCAATCTCCGCCGCGGAAACCACATCATCAGCTTGTACGACGAGGAATCCCGGCGCGCCGTCCGCTGCAAGTTCCCGGACGAGATGTTCGAGGTTATGAAGGACGCGCTGGGGCACCGGATCCGTGCGCTCGGGGTAGTGACTCGGAATAAGCGGGGCCAGGTGCTGCGGGTGGACATCGAGCGCGTGGAGGCACTGCCCGACGAGGCCGGCGCTCCGTCCGTTGACGAGCTGGCCGGTATCGCCCCCTGGTTCACAGGCGACCAGTCGACCGAGGACTATCTGCGTTCGGTGCGTGGTGCCTGACTACGAGCGCCTGTACCTAGACGCTGACGTCTACCTGGGGCTCATCAAGGGCGAGGCTGACCGGGTGGACATCGCGAGGAGCCTCCTACGGGACGGTCAAGACCGCAGGTTCCGAGTCGTCGCGAGCACGTTGCTGTATGCCGAAGTCTGCGGCCACGGCGACGTTCGGGCTGCTTCGGACCAAGCCGCGGTCGACCAGAAGGTCAGCGCCTTCTTTGAGTATGGCTTCATCGAGTGGGTCGAAGTTGACCTCGTCGTTGCGCGCGAGGCCCGACGCCTCTCGCGGGTGCATCGGTTGCGGGGCGCGGACGCGATCCACCTCGCCTCGGCAATCCGTGCCCGATGCGATGTCTTGATGACGTGGAACAAGAACGACTTTCCGATCGGCCAGACGGTCGAGGGCGTTGAAGTGCGAGAACCGTTCTTGTTCGGTCAGTCGACGATCGATGACGAACTGCCCGGTGGCGGGGGTTCGGAGTGATGTCGGCGCAGTGAGCGCATCGCCGTGCCCTGACCGACTGGAAGCTACGGCACTTGCATCGCCCTCGTCGCCGATCAACGCGAACGCTGTTCTGGGGGGTACTGGTCGACAATCGGGCACGGGGCGGGCACGGGCGGCTGCCGCGATCTTCGCCGTGGATGGCCGCGGGCACAGACACGGCCGCTGACCTGCTGCTTTGTTTGGAGCGGGTGAGGGGAATCGAACCCCCACTGTCAGCTTGGGAAGCTGATGTTCTGCCATTGAACTACACCCGCAGCGCGGCGATGTCGCCATCGATCCGCTGCCGCGAGGATAGCCTCCACGCGTGCTCCTGAGCGACCGCGATCTGCGTGCCGAGATCAAGGCCGGACGGCTGGTCGTTGATCCGTACGACGAGTCACTGGTCCAGCCGTCGAGCATCGACGTGCGCCTGGATCGCTACTTCAGAGTGTTCGAGAACCACAAGTACCCCCACATCGATCCGGCCGAGCAACAGGACGAGCTGACCAGGCTGGTCGACGTCGGTGTCGACGAGCCGTTCATCCTGCATCCCGGTGAGTTCGTGCTGGGTTCGACGTACGAGGTGATCGGCCTGGCCGACGACCTCGCGGCGCGCCTCGAAGGCAAGAGCTCGCTCGGACGTCTCGGGCTGCTCACGCACTCGACCGCGGGCTTCATCGACCCTGGTTTCGAAGGTCACGTGACGCTGGAGTTGTCCAACGTCGCGACGCTGCCGATCAAGCTGTGGCCGGGCATGAAGATCGGTCAAGTCTGCGTGCTGCGACTCACCTCACCGGCCGAGCATCCGTACGGCTCCGCGGTGTACGGCTCGCGCTACCAGGGGCAGCGCGGACCGACGCCGTCGCGCTCGCACCAGAACTTCCGGCGCGGCGACATCTAGCCCGTCACTCGTTGCTGTCGGGCGGCTCTGTGCCCTCGCTCGGCTGGGCTTCGGGGTTCGGCGTCGCCTGCATGCCAAGGTTCTCGCCCTGGTCGCCGGTCGACGTGTCGCGCACCTGCTCGCTGTCGCCCGCGTCACGGCTCGACGGGTCGACGACGGTCGGGCCCTCTGTGTTGCCTTCGGTCGAGGGTCCGGTTGCGGTGGACGTTTCCAACGGTTGCGCCGGCGTCGCCGACTCGGCTGCCTCGTCACTCGGTGCGCCGACGGTCGCGGGCACCTTGCGAAGTCCGATCGAGTCGGCGAGCACCTGGGCGATGTCGATCACCTTCACGCCGTTGACCTTGCCTTCGCTGCGGCGCTGGTTGACCGCGTCGTCGAGCATGATCAGGCAGTAGGGGCACGAGGTCGCGATCAACTCGGCGCCGGTGCCGAGCGCTTCGTCGGTGCGCTCCACGTTGACGCGCTTGCCGATCCGCTCCTCCATCCACATGCGCGCACCGCCGGCGCCGCAGCAGAAGCCGCGCCGGCCGTGCCGGTGCATCTCGACCCGCTGCACGCCGGGGATCGCGTCGAGCACGGTCCGAGGTTCGTCCATGACCTCGTTGTGCCGGCCCAGGTAGCAGGGGTCGTGGTAGGTGAGCTTGGCGACGACCGGGTCCTGCGGGTTGATCTTCCCCTCCCGCACCAGCCGGCCGAGCAACTGCGAGTGGTGCACGACTTCGAAGTTGCCGCCGAGTTGCGGGTATTCGTTCGAGAGCGTGTTGAAGCAGTGCGGGCACGACGCAACGATCTTCTTCACGCCGGCGCCGTCGAGGGTCTCGATGTTGGCCTTGGCCATCTCTTGGAAGAGGTACTCGTTACCGATCCGCCGTGCCGGGTCGCCGGTGCAGCCCTCGGATGGACCGAGGATGGCGAACTTCACGCCGGCGGCGTTGAAGACCTTCGCGATGGCTTGGGTCGAGCGACGGGCACGGTCGTCGAGAGCGCCGGCGCAGCCGACCCAGTAGAGCCACTCGATGTCATCGGGAATGTGGTCGGTGACGACCGGGATGTCGAACCCGACGTCTTCGGTCCACTCCAGCCGAGCGTTGGCGGACATGCCCCACGGGTTGCCGTTGTTCTCGATGTTGCGCAGCATCACGCCGGCTTCGCTCGGGAACGACGACTCCATCAGCACCTGGTAGCGGCGCATGTCGACGATCGCGTCGACGTGCTCGATGTCGACCGGGCACTCCTCCACGCACGCACCGCACGTCGTGCATGACCAGAGCACGTCCGGGTCGATGACTTCCGGCACCAGCGCTCTTGGCTCGACCTCGGTGTCGTTGCCGATCAGGCGCGTCGACTCGGCGAACATCTGGTCCCGGATCGCCGTGATGACGAGCTTGGGGTTGAGCGGCTTCCCGGTGTTCCAGGCCGGACACTTGTCCTGGCAGCGGCCGCACTCGGTGCACGCCAACGTCTGCAGCAACTGCTGCTTGTGGAAGTTCTCCACGAACCCGGCGCCGATGACGGCGTTCTCGTCCTCCATCAAGGACTCGAGGTCCGGCGTCGTGCCGAGCGCACCCAGGGCTTTCGGCTGGCGCTTGAGGAACACGTTGAGCGGTGCAGTGAAGATGTGCATGTGCTTGCTGTAGAGCACGAGGATCAGGAAGCCCATGATCACCGCGATGTTCGCGACGACGAAGACCGACTCGAACGCGAGGCTGTTGGGTGTGATGTAGCTCGTGGCCTTGGACGCGTAGGCCCACCAGCCGTGCTGCTGCATGGGGAACTTGCCGGCCTCGATCTGCGCACCGCGATAGAGGAACAGCGTGGCGATGACCAGGAAGATCATCCCGAGGACGATGTAGGCCTGGTCCACATGCGAGCCGTAGAAACGCGACCGGCGGTCGAGCCGTGCTGGTGACTGCGCGATCCGGATCGCGGTGAAGACGACGATCGCGAGCAGGACACCGACACCGAGGCTGTCCTCGACGAAGCCCAGTGCGGCGCTCCGGCCGAATCCCGGGATGGCGAAGTCGCGCTGGAACAGCGCGCCGAACGCCTCGATGATCGTGAGGAACAGGCCGACGAAGGCCCAGAACGTGAAGGCGTGCGCCCAACCGGACAAGGGTCGCTTGAGCAGCTTGCGCTGCGCGAACACGTCCACGATCTGGGCCCTGATCGCGTCCGCGATGCTGGGTCGCCGCTCCGGAGGGATGTCACGCCCGGCCCACACCAGGCGGCCGAGCCACTGGATGCGGTAGAGAGCGACGGCGATCGCGATCGCCGAGACAGCAAGTCCGGCGACGAGTCGTGCAGTCAATTCGGGGCTCCTGAGCCAGGTGAGGAGAAAAGCCGAATCTGGCTCGGAAAGCGTAACGATCGCCCGTTGCAGGCCCACGCAGGGGCGCTACAGCAGGTGCGCCAGCCAGCGCACCAGTGGAAGCACCACCAGCGGCGCGGTCAGGAACACCAGCCCGATGACCACTGCGGCGGCCAGCATCCGCGTGCGCATGTTGGGCGCCCCGGTCCGGTCCTGGAGACGGCCCAACATGTCCGGAGCGTACGCCGGACACGCCACGATCGGGCCCTACGCGCTGGGGGCGAAAAAAAATTGAGCGAAGTTGGCTCAGGAGGGATTGACTGGCTCCGGTTTCTGGTTAACCTGAGTGACATCCACTCAATGTGAACGCGAAAGGTGTACACCTATGGGACGAGCGGTCGGCATCGACCTCGGTACGACGAACAGCGTCGTCACCGTGCTCGAGGGCGGAGAGCCCAACGTCATCGCCAACGCCGAGGGCTCGCGCACGACCCCGAGCGTCGTAGCCTTCGCCAAGAACGGCGAGGTGCTCGTCGGCGAGGTCGCGAAGCGCCAAGCGGTCACCAATCCGGACCGCACGATCCGGTCGGTCAAGCGCCACATGGGCACTGACTGGAAGATCGACATCGACGGCAAGGACTTCACGCCGCAGCAGATCTCGGCCTTCGTCCTGCAGAAGCTGAAGCGCGACGCGGAGGCCTACCTCGGCGAGACCGTGAGCGACGCGGTCATCACCGTGCCGGCGTACTTCTCCGACGCCCAGCGGCAGGCGACCAAGGAGGCCGGCCAGGTCGCGGGTCTCAACGTGCTCCGGATCATCAACGAACCGACGTCGGCGGCGCTGGCTTACGGCCTGGACAAGGAGTCCGACCAGACCATCCTCGTCTTCGACCTCGGCGGTGGCACGTTCGACGTGTCGCTTCTGGAGATCGGCGACGGCGTGATCGAGGTCAAGGCCACCAGCGGTGACAACCACCTCGGTGGCGACGACTGGGACGACCGCGTCGTCGAGTGGCTGGTCGACCGCTTCAAGGGCGGTCACAACATCGACCTGTCCAAGGACAAGATGGCGATGCAGCGCCTGCGCGAAGCGGCGGAGAAAGCCAAGATCGAGCTGTCCAGCTCGAGCGAGACGACGATCAACCTGCCCTACATCACTGCAAGCTCCGAGGGCCCGCTGCACCTGGAGGAGAAGCTCAGCCGCTCGGAGTTCCAGCGCATGACCAGTGACCTGCTCGACCGGACCAAGGGCCCGTTCCAGCAGGCAATCAAGGACGCGGGCATCTCGGTCAACGACATCAACCACGTCGTCCTCGTCGGCGGTTCGACGCGCATGCCCGCTGTCGTCGACGTCGTCAAGGAGCTGACCGGCGGCAAGGAGCCCAACAAGGGCGTCAACCCGGACGAGGTCGTCGCTGTCGGGGCGGCCTTGCAGGCCGGTGTGCTCAAGGGCGAGGTCAAGGACGTCCTCCTGCTCGACGTGACGCCGCTGTCGCTCGGCATCGAGACCAAGGGCGGGATCTTCACCAAGCTGATCGAGCGCAACACGACGATCCCGACGAAGCGCAGCGAGATCTTCACGACGGCAGACGACAGCCAGCCGTCGGTGCAGATCCAGGTCTTCCAGGGCGAGCGTGAGATCGCGGCCTACAACAAGAAGCTCGGCATGTTCGAGCTGACCGGTCTGCCGCCGGCGCCGCGCGGTGTGCCGCAGATCGAGGTCACGTTCGACATCGACGCCAACGGCATCGTGCACGTGTCCGCGAAGGACCTCGGCACGGGCAAGGAGCAGTCGATGACGATCACCGGCGGTTCGGCGCTGCCCAAGGACGACATCGACCGCATGATGCGCGAGGCCGAGCAGTTCGCCGAGGAGGACAAGAAGCGACGCGAAGCGGCTGAGACGCGCAACCAGGCCGAGACGCTCGTCTACACGACCGAGAAGTTCTTGACCGACAACGGCGACAAGGTGCCGGACGACGTCAAGACCGAGGTGCAGTCCGCACTTGGGGACCTCAAGAAGTCCCTCGAAGCCGACGACCTCGACGCGATCAAGCGTTCCACCGAGACGCTTGCGACGGTGAGCCAGAAGATGGGCCAGGCGATGTACTCCGCCGGCGCCAACGCGGCGACCGGCGAGGCGTCCGGCGCTGCTGGTGAGGGCGAGGCAGGTGCGGGTGACGACGAGGTCGTCGACGCCGAGATCGTCGACGAGGGCGGTGCCACCGAATGACCGATGCCCCTAACGAAGGGGAGGGTCCGGTCGTGCGGGACAAGCGGCGGATTGATCCCGCCACCGGTGAGCTACGTGCAGAGGCGGCACCGGCCGCCTCTGCACCGTCAACTGAATCGGCAATCGAAGATGAGCTCGCCGACATCGTGGCGAGTGATCTCCAGCAGCAGCTCGATGAGCGCACTGCCGACGTGCAACGCCTGCAAGCAGAGTTCGCCAACTACCGCCGCCGGGTCGAGCGCGACCGTCAGGCGGTCGCCGAGCAGGCTCTCGGGTCGGTGCTCCTCGGCCTTCTGCCAGTGCTCGACGACATCGATCGGGCTCGCGCCCACGGCGAGGTCGACGGCGGCTTCAAGCTGGTTGCGGACGGCCTCGAGACAACCTTGACGAAGCTCGGTCTGGAGCGCTTCGGCACCGCCGGCGAACCGTTTGACCCGACGGTTCATGAGGCGCTGACCCACGCGCTTTCACCCGATGTGACCGAACCCGTGTGTGCCGAGATCTACCAGCCGGGCTTCCGGATCGGCGATCGCGTCCTTCGCCCAGCCCGCGTCGCCGTACAAGAACCTGGTGAGTGACAACGCCCGGAAGGAGGGACGTCGATGAGCACGCGTGACTATGTCGAGAAGGACTACTACGCCGCCCTCGGCGTCCCGAAGACAGCGACGCAGGCGGAGATCAAGAAGGCCTATCGCAAGCTCGCTCGCCAGCATCACCCCGACGCCAACAAGGGCGACGTCGCATCCGAGGAGAAGTTCAAGGAGATCTCCGAGGCCTACGACGTGCTGTCCGACGACAAGAAGCGCAAGGACTACGACGAGGCGCGCGCCCTGTTCGGCGCCGGCGGGTTCCGAGTGCCACGCGGCGCGGGCAACGGCCAGGGGGTGCCGTTCGACCTCTCCGACATCTTCGGCAATGCAAGCGGGAGCGGTGGCCTCGGTGACATCTTCGGCAACATCTTCGGCGGCCGCGGTCGCACGCAGGCGGCTCGACGGGGGGCCGATCTCGAAGCCGAGGTAACACTCTCGTTCGGCGACGCGGCTGACGGCGCAACCATCCCGTTGCAGCTCACCAGCCCGACCACGTGCCCGACCTGTCGAGGCAGCGGCGCCAAGCCGGGCACGGCCACCCGGGTCTGCCCGGTGTGCAGTGGCACGGGCATGCAGAGCCGCAACGCCGGCGGGTTCGCCTTCGCCGATCCTTGTCGTGAGTGTCGAGGTCGCGGACTTCTCGTCGACGACCCGTGTCCGACGTGTGCGGGCGTCGGCGAGACGATCGCGACGCGCACGCTGCGGGCACGGATCCCGGCCGGTGTGAAGGACGGGCAGAAGATCCGCCTCGGCGGGAAGGGCGCGCCCGGTGAGCGCGGCGGCCAGGCCGGCGACCTGCTCGTGACAGTGCACGTCTTGCCGCACAAGGTCTTCGGCCGCAAGGCAGACAACCTGACACTGACATTGCCGGTGACGTTCCCGGAAGCGGCGATGGGCGCAGCCGTGCGAGTCCCGACACTCGATGGGGCCGCGGTGACCGTGAAGATCCCGGCCGGCACGACCAACGGGCGCACGTTGCGTGTCCGGGGCAAAGGATTCAGAAAGCGCGACGGCACCCGTGGCGACTTGCTCGTCACCGTCGAGGTGTCAGTGCCGCAGTCGCTGAGCGACGAGGCGCGCGAGGCGCTCTCGTCCTACGCCGCGGCACAGCAGGACGACCCACGTGCAGAGCTCAACCGACTCGTGGATGCGTGACGCGATGGCCGACTTCAGCTTCGAGCTCCCACCCGGCGTGACCGACGACACTCCCGTGTTCGTCATCTCGGTCGCGGCGACTCTGGCGGGCATGCACCCGCAGACCTTGCGGCAATACGACCGGATCGGCCTCGTCTCTCCCGGCCGCACGAGCGGCCGTGGCCGGCGCTACTCCGCACGCGACATCGCCTTGTTGCGCGAGGTGCAACGGCTGTCGCAGGACGAGGGCGTCAACCTGTCCGGGATCAAGCGGGTGCTCGAACTCGAAAACCATGTCGACGCGCTGCGGGCGCGGATCGCCGAGCTCACCGCCGAGTTGGAGGCGGCCCGCTCGGAGATCGCGCGGCGCGAGGCACTCATCCATGCTTCCTACCGGCGCGACCTCGTGCCGATAGATCGAGGTTCGGTCGTCGTCTGGCGACCGGAGCCGACCGACACCTTCTGACAAAGAACACGACGAATGGCTGAATACAAACTCACCACGAAGAGCCAAGAGGCACTGTCCGCCGCCGTGCAGGCCGCTGCCGCTGCCGGACATCCACATGTGGAGCCGATCCACGTGCTGCTCGCCCTCCTCGGGCAAACCGACGGCATCGCCCGACCGCTGATCCAGGCGGCTGGTGGCGATCCGTCACGGGTCGCGCAGCAAGCCAAAGCGATGCTCGACCGACTGCCGTCCGCGAGCGGCGCGACCGTTGCGGCGCCAGGCATGTCGCGACAAGCGATCTCGGTCGTCAACGCCGCTTCCGCAGTCGCCAAGTCACTCAACGACGACTTCGTCTCGACCGAGCACATGGTCGTCGGCTTGGCGGAAGAGGGCGGCTCGGGCGTTGCCGATGTGCTCCCGAAGCCGGATGCTCTCGTCGCTGCTTTCGAGCAGATCCGCGGCGGCCGGCGAGTCACGACCGAAGATCCGGAGGCGACCTACCAGGCGCTGGAGAAGTACGGCGTCGACCTCACCGGACGAGCCCGAGATGGTGCGCTTGACCCGGTGATCGGACGCGACACGGAGATCCGTCGGGTCGTGCAGGTGCTGTCGCGTCGCACCAAGAACAACCCTGTGCTGATCGGCGAGCCGGGTGTCGGCAAGACCGCTGTCGTCGAAGGACTTGCACAGCGAATCGTTGCCGGTGATGTGCCGGAATCGTTGCGCGGCAAGCGGTTGGTCGCGCTCGACCTGGGTGCGATGCTCGCCGGCGCGAAGTATCGCGGGGAGTTCGAAGAGCGACTCAAGGCAGTGCTCGACGAGATCCGCGAGTCCGGTGGCGAGGTCATCACGTTCATCGACGAGCTGCACACCGTCGTCGGAGCCGGGGCGACCGGCGAGGGCGCGATGGATGCCGGCAACATGCTCAAGCCGATGCTTGCCAGAGGCGAGTTGCGCATGGTCGGTGCGACGACGCTCGATGAGTTCCGCGAGCACATCGAGAAGGACCCGGCGCTCGAGCGTCGTTTCCAACCGGTCTTTGTCGGCGAGCCGTCGGTCGAGGACACTGTCGCCATCCTCCGCGGCCTCAAGGGCCGCTACGAGGCACACCACAAGGTCGAGATCAGCGACGCGGCTTTGGTGGCCGCGGCGACATTGTCCAACCGCTACATCACCGCGCGCTTCCTGCCCGACAAAGCCATCGACCTCGTCGACGAGGCAGCGTCGCGGTTGCGGATGGAGATCGACTCGCGCCCGGTCGAGATCGACGAGCTGCAGCGCGCAGTCGACCGCTTGAAGATGGAAGAGCTTGCCCTTGCGAAGGAGAACGACGAGGCGAGCAAGGAGCGTCTGTCCAAGCTTCGTGAAGAGCTTGCGGACAAGAGCGAGCAGCTGTCGGCGCTCAACGCCCGATGGGAGCGCGAGAAGGGCGGTCTCAACCGAGTCGGTGAGTTGAAGCAGCGAATCGACGACCTGCGCACGCAGATGGAGCGCGCGCAGCGTGAGGGCGATCTGGAGGCAGCATCGCGCTTGCAATACGCCGACATTCCCGCAGCCGAACGCGAGCTGGCCGCCGCGTCCTCGCAGGCCGCGGACGAGCCGTCGACTCCGATGGTCAAGGAGGAGGTGGGTCCGGACGACGTCGCCGAAGTGGTCGCGTCCTGGACCGGCATACCGGCCGGACGCCTGCTGGAGGGCGAGACGGCCAAGTTGCTGCGGATGGAGTCCGAGCTCGAACAACGCGTCGTTGGCCAAGACGAGGCGGTTCGCGCCGTCTCCGATGCCGTGCGCCGCGCACGCTCGGGCATCGCCGACCCGGACCGACCGACCGGCTCGTTCCTGTTCCTCGGGCCGACCGGCGTCGGGAAGACAGAGCTCGCTAAGGCGCTCGCGTCGTACCTCTTCGACGACGAGCGCGCGATGGTGCGCATCGACATGAGTGAGTACGCCGAGAAGCACAGTGTCGCGCGCCTCGTCGGTGCACCACCGGGCTACGTCGGCTACGACGAGGGCGGCCAGCTGACCGAGGCGGTGCGTCGCCGTCCTTACACGGTCGTGCTGCTCGACGAAGTCGAGAAGGCGCATCCTGATGTGTTCGACGTGCTCTTGCAGGTGCTCGACGACGGACGGCTCACCGACGGTCAAGGACGCACGGTCGACTTCCGCAACTCGATCCTGATCCTCACGTCCAACATCGGCTCGGTGTTCATCAACGACCCGGCGCTGCCGGACGAGCAGAAACGCGAGGCCGCCCTGCGGGCTGCCCGGGAGCACTTCAAGCCGGAGTTCCTCAACCGACTCGACGACATCGTCGTCTTCGACTCGCTCGGCACCGAGCAGCTGACCGCGATCGTCGACATCCAGGTGCGGCGGCTGGCGGGGCGCCTCGGCGACCGC
>DASSEQ010000134.1:0-32732 GCA_035695245.1 Mycobacteriales bacterium
ACGTGCGCCAGGTCGCTGCCGGCGGCGAGCAGCGCGCGGCCGAGGTGCTCGTGCACGAGCCGCGCCTGAGCGGCGACGTCGCCGGGCGCCACCACGTGGCCGTCGGCGTCGACCGCGACGCAACCCGACACGAAGACGAGATCACCCCAGCGCACCGCATCGGTGTAGTGACTCACCGGTTCCGGTAAGCCCTCGACCCGGAACTCCTGACGTCGTGCAATCCCTGCGCTCATTGCTCGTCCTCCTCGATTGAGTGTGGATCTGTCATGCGGCTACGCGTCCCGTGGCGGCGATCGTCTGAGCCACCGTGCGTAATGATTCGGCGGAACTGAAGTCGAGGTAGGCGTCGCATAACGGCAAGGCGTTCCGCAGCCCGGCGACCTCGGGTCGGTAGTTCGCGGCCGCCGCGTGCGGGTCACACCAGATCACCCGATGCGCCGACTCACGCAGCCGCCGCATCTGTCGCACCAGCAGGTCCCGTTCGCCGACGTCCCACCCGTCGCTCAACACCAGGGCAACCGTGTGCGCCGGCGCTGCGGGAGTCCGCTCGACCTCATCGAGGAAGCCGGCGATGGAGTGTCCGATGCGGGTGCCGCCCGCCAACGCCGCCTCCTGACGGCCCAGCCACGCAAGCGCCCTGCGCCGATCGCAGCGGCGGAACACGTCGCTGACCAGCAGCGGCTCCACGTTGAACACCGCCGCCTCGACGCGCCGCACCCGCCGCGTCAGCGCGTGCACGAACGCCAGGAACAGTGGCGTGTACGCCTGCATCGAGGCACTGATGTCGCACAAGACCAGCAGTCGGGCGCGGTCACGTCGAATTTCCAGCCGTTGCAGGCGAAGCAGCTCACCGCCGAAGGCGAAGTTGGCCCGCACGCTGCCACGGAGATCTACCAGTTCGCCCTTCGTTCCGGCTACACGGCGCCGTCCGGGCAAGGACCCGAACGTGCGAGAGAGTTCACGGACCAGCGCGTCGATCTGTGCGTCGTCGACGGACGCGATCGAGCCTCGACCACCCCGTTCGTGGCTGTGCACCGCACGGTGGACGCTCCGCGTCAGCGGCGCGGAGCGGACCCGGTCGCGGAGCGTGGAACCGCCGGGCGGTGAATTGCCTGCCGACGTCTCGCCGGCCGCCTGCTCACCGCCGCCCGTCGATGCAGTGACCAGGGCGACGTTGTCGTCGGGGGACCAGAAGATGTCAAAGACCGAGTCGAAGATCTTCGTGTCGGCCAGGCTGGAGACGAGGGTGCAGGTCAGGGCGCACCGGAAGTCGTAGCGCCGCACCACTTCGATCTCCGCGAGCGCCCGCGTCGCGCTCAACGGACTGCTGGGACTGACCGCGGCGCCGCAGTCGCGCAGCAGCCCCGCGAACAGTGCCACATCACTCACCAGCTCACCGGTGCGGCGAGCGCGCGCCCGCTCAGCCGCTGCCGCCAGCCTGCTGTACCGGCTCACGCGGACACATCCATGCCGAGTTCGCGGTACACCCGGGCACCGTCACCCTCATGGAACGTGCGCAGGTCCTCGGCATCCTTGAGCAGCGTGCCGAGCGTGTCCTCGACTGCGCCGCAGGTGACGCGCCGGTCGCCGAGCAACGTCAGCGCCCGGAGCCAGTCGAGCGTTTCCGAGATTCCCGGCGTCTTGCGGTAATACCCCGCGCGCAACCGCTCGACGAACCGGCAGACCTCCTCGGTGAGCAGCGTGGAGGCCTCCGGCAGGCGAGCTTTGAGAATGCGGATCTCGCGCTCCAGGTCGGGGAACGCGATCCAGTGATAGAGGCACCGGCGGCGCAACGCGTCGCTCAGTGCACGGGTTCGGTTCGCCGTGAGCACGATGGTCGGCCGCCGCGCCGCCCGCACGGTTCCGACTTCGGGAATGGTGATCTGGAACTGCGCCAACAGCTCGAGCAACAGCGCCTCGAATTCCTCGTCCGCGCGGTCGACCTCGTCGATGAGAAGGATCACGGGACGATCGTCGGCCGGCCAGATCGCATCCAGGAGCGGACGCCGCAGCAGGAACTCGGTGCTGAAGATGTCAGCGCGCAGCTGCTCGGGCGTGGCGCCGGCGCTCTCGTGCAACCGAATGGTCAGCAACTGGCGGACGTAATCCCATTCGTACAAAGCATGCGAAGCGGTGAGTCCCTCGTAGCACTGCAATCGCACCAGGCGATGTCCGGTGACCGCGGCGAGCGTCTCGGCCAGGCTGGTCTTGCCGACGCCCGGCTCGCCCTCGAGAAGCAGTGGCTGCTCGAGCCGCATCGCCAGGTGCAGCGCCATGGCGAGCGGGCGGTCGGCGACGTAACCCTCGGCCGCGAGCGCATCGGCCAGCTCCGACACCGGGTCCACGGCGGGGCCGCCGGATGGTTCAGGCATCGCCGGCGAGACTCGGCTCCGAGATGCTCTCGCTCGTCCTCATCTCTTCGGCCGCGGCCATCCCCGCGTCGACGATGTGCTGGTATCCGGTGCAGCGGCAGAGGTTCCCCGCGATCGCGGACCTCACGTCGTCCCGCGTCGGGTTAGGGTTCTCCTCCAGATAGTTCTTGAGCACCATCACCATGCCGGGCGTGCAGAAACCGCATTGCAGCGCGTGGCAACTGTGGAAGGCCTTCTGCACCGGGTGCAGCGTCGACGCGTCGGCGCCGAGCGCGTCGAGGGGCTGGTAGACGCCGGCGAGGCTTTGGGAGGTGATGTGTTCGACCGGGCGGAGCCGCTGCGGTGACAACCCTTCGATGGTCGTGACCTCGCAGCCGTTGACCTGAAGCGCAAGGACGTTGCACGACTTGACGATCCCGCCGTCGACTTCCACGGAGCAGCAGCCACACCGCGCTTCGAGGCATCCGTTGTGAGTTCCGGTGAGACCGGCGACGTCGCGGATGAACTCCAGGAGCAGCGTGCGTTCGTCGATTTCCGAGCTCACCTCGGTGCCGTTGACGGTGATGGTGACTCTCTGCACGGTCAGCTCCCGAGGGTGGAAAGGGCGCGAGCGAGCGCGCGACGGGTGAGGGCCTTGACGAGTTCGCAGTGATACCGCGCCGTGCCCGTATCCGTCTCTGGCAGCACCTCCGCGGCGACGGCCACACCGACCTCCTCGAGGTCGAGTGCGAACGGGTCGGCGCCGGAGACCATGGCCTCCGTCGTCGCGCTGCACAGTCGGGGGCTTGGCGCGACGGCGCCGACGGCGATGCGCGCCGCGCCGATCCTGCCGTCCGACCCCTGTGTCAGCGCGCACAGCACCGACGCCGTCGCGGCGTCGAACTGGCGTTGCCGGAACTTCTCGAAAGCGACCGCACGGTAGTGCTCCCGCTCCGGGAAGTGGATCGCGGTAAGCACCTCGTCCGGGCTGAGGCAGGTGCCGCCGCCGGCCAGGAAGAAGTCGGAGGGATCGATCGTGCGCGCTCCTGCCGCGCCGAGAACCTCTAGGCGCGCGCCGGTGCCCATGACGAGCACCGGCATGTCGAACCGTGGGTCGGCTGCGCAGATCGCGCCGCCAATGGTGCCCATCGTCCGCACCGGCCGGTCGGCGAGGTCGCCGGCCATCCGGCTGATCTCCGCATGCCATCCGGGCAGGGCTGCGTCGGCGAGTACCGCGTACGTGGTGGTCGTTCCCACGCTCAGTTCCCCGCTGCTTCCGGTCGTGATCCCGGACAGACCGGTGACACTCGAGAGTGACACCAGGACGGACGGTGTTGCCGTGCGCTCTTTCATGGCGAGCAACAGCGACTGGCCGCCCGCGATCAGTCGTGCCGACGTACCGTGCTCGGCCATCAGCGCGACCGCCTCGTGCGCATCGGTGGGCGTCAGGAAGGTGAAGGGCTTCATTCGGCGCCGTCCTCGTCGCCGAACTCGTCGTCGAAGTCCCAGTCGAATTCCGCCTCGTCCGCGGCGCGGGGAGTCGGCCAGTCGTCCGGTCTGCGTGGACCGCGGAAGTCCGGCATGTCGTCGGGGTATCGGAATGTCTTGACGCCCCGGCGCTCCTTTTCCCGCAGCGCGAGCAACATCTTCTGCGGCGTGATCGGCAGGGCGGTGAACCGGACGCCGGTTGCGTCGAAGACCGCGTTGCCCACGGCCGCCGGGACCGGGCCGGTACCGGACTCCCCTGCGCCCTTCTGTCCCCCGGGGATGGTCACGGACGGGGCAGGGATCTCGTACAGCTTCGTGAGTTCAGGCATGTCCGTCGCCGTCGGGGCCAGGTAGTCCTTGAAGCTGGCGTTGAGCAGGTGGCCGTCCTTGTCGTAGACGTAGTCCTCGCCGAGCACCATGCCCAGACCCATGAGGAAGCCGCCCTGATGCTGGCCTTCGACGACGAGGGGATTGATCACGACGCCGGTGTCGTGGGCCATCGCATAGTCGACGACTCGGACCAGCCCGGTGTCGGGGTCCACTCTCACGCGTGCGGCGTGCGCGGCCGTCGAGTAGGTGACGCTGAGGTTGCCCGAACCGTCGGCGTGCTCGCGCTCGGTCGGAGTGTCGTAGGTCGCCACGGCCTCGAGCGTCGGCTCGAAACCGTCGGGCAACTGATGGGTGCGGTATGCGGCCATGCCGGCCAGGATCTCGAGGTACAGGCCGCTGTCGGGAAGGCCTTTGACGTAGACCCGGTCGTTGCCGATCTCGAGGTCGTCGGGCGCGGCCTCCAGCACGTGCGCGGCCATGGTGAGCACCTTTGCGCGCAGCCGCTCGGTGGCCAGCCGGCAGGCGGTGCCGAGAACCGCTGCGCCGCGGCTGGCGTAGGTACCGAGGCCGAAGGGAGAGGTCAGGCTGTCTGGTCGCGCGAGAGTGATCTTCTCGAAGCCGACGCCGAGCCCGTCGGAAACGATCTGCGCGAGCATCGTGGCGTGGCTCTGGCCGTGCGAGACGTCGCTCGAATAGATCGTGACAGTGCCGTCAGTCTCCAGCCGCAGCCGGACGGCGGACAGGTCGGTGTCGAACGACGGATGCCGGCAGCTCGTGTACTTCATCGACACTGCCAGCCCGACCCCCTCGTACGGCTTCGGTTCGGCCTTCGCTCCCGCCCAACCGATGGCTTCCGCGGACTTGTGCAGGCAGTCGTAGACGGATGTCGAGTCGATCACTTGCCCCATCGGGGTGCGGTAAGGGAAGGACTCCGGCCGGATGACGTTGCGCGCGCGCATCTCGAGCGGATCGATGCCCAGCTCGGCGGCTGCCATGTCGACGAGCTGCTCCTTGGCCCAGATCATCTGCGGGATGCCGAACCCGCGAAGCGCGCCGCCCGGAGCGGTGTTGGTGTGCACGATGTCGCTGTCGACATGCACGTTGGGCACGGCGTAGGGCAGCATCCCGACGTTCGTCCCGATGTGGATCACCTGGTTGCCCCAGACGGACATCGCGCCACAGTTGTGCACCACGTAGTCCCGGTAGCCTGTGATGGTGCCGTCACGCTTGCACATGAGTTCGGCGTAGCGCACCTGGCCGTTGCGGGCCGTGCCGGACTGGAAGATCTCCTTGCGGCCCAGAACGAGGTGTACAGGCCGGCCGATGCGCATCGAGAAGATCGATGCGATGACTTCGTATGGGAAGATCTGCGCCTTCGACCCGAAACCGGCGCCGACCTCGGGGACGATCACGCGGACCTTGTTGCGCGGGATCTGCAGGACGTCGGCCAGCACGTCGCGCACCATGTAGATGGACTGCGTGGAGGAGTACACGGTCAGTTCGTGGGTGAAGGAGTCGTAGCTCGCGATGCACCCGTGGGGGTCGAGCGCGGCGCCCGCCTGACGGTTCGTTGCGAACCGCTGACGCACAACGACGGCGGCCTCGGCCGCGGCCCGCTCGGCGTCGCCGACCCGGACGCGGTAGCGGTCGAACACGTTGCCGTTTCCGAACTCGTAGGAGATGCCCTCCTGGATCAACGGCGCGTCGGGCGCGAGCGCGTCCTCCGGGTCGACGAGCGCGGGGAGCAGGTCGAGGTCGACGTCGATCGCCTCCAGGGCGTCCAACGCCTGGTACTTGGTGGCGGCGACCACAGCGGCGATCTCCTGGCCCTCGTAGAGCACCTTGTCGGTGGCGAACGGGGTGTGGTCGCCGACGAGCAGATCCTGCATGAGGTCGCCCCACGGCTTCACCTTCCCGGCGAGATCGGCGCCGCACAGGGCGTCGAGCACGCCGGGCATCGCCCTGGCGCGGGTGAGATCGACCGCGCGGAGCCGGGCGTGGGCCACCTTGCTGCGCAAAATCTTGGCGTACACCATGCCGGGCAGCTTCAAGTCGTCGATGAACCGAGCGGTTCCGGTGAGCAACGCCAGATCCTCGCGCCGGGGCACGGAGCGGCCTACGAGCCCGGTGCGTTCGGGTGCCGCGTCGTCCTGGGAGTCGGTCGGTCGGGTGGGAGCTTGGGTCATGTCGGGGCAGTCCTAAGGTCGCTCTGAGGTGCGTCGAGTCACCAGGTGAGGAAGGAGATCGCCGCCAGCAACCGGCGCCTCTCCACCTCGTTGCCGCGGATCTTGATCCGTCCGGCAATCGCCTCGATCGCCGCCGTCGTCTCGTCGTAGTAGATGCGCTGCATCGTCTCGGCGAGCATGATGCACAGGATTCTCGGGCGTTCCGGGAGCCCGACGTCGACCGACTGCACCCGGCCGCCGTCGATCATGATCGTGAAATCGCACTTCACGTCCGGCATGCGGACCACGAGCGGCCAGTTCCGCCACTTGGACACGGCGGCGACGGTGTCCTTGTTCGGATTCCACTTGGCCATGTAATAGGCGTCCAGGATGTCGCGGAGGTAGTCGTTCGTGATGACCTCCGGACGGGGAATGTACTGCCGTCCCGTGGCGTCCTCGATCTGCTGGGCCATGTGTACCTCCGTCACGTGCTGTGCGCTCGCGTCTCGATCGGTTCAGGTGGTGATGATTGCTCGTTCAGGCGCCGAGCGGGAGATGCCTGGCTGCCTTGTTGAGCTGGTTGTCGACCCACCGCACTCGAGTGGCGGCTTCCAGGAACTGGCTGCGGCGCCGTGCCCAGCGGTCGGGCCAGGCGCTCGCGACACGCCCGTAGAGATCGGTCCAGCGCTGGACGTGGTCGGTGAGCGGCCGCTCCTTCCGCTCCCAGTCGCGAAGGGCCGACTCGACGTCGTCGTTCTCGTCCAGATACATGGCGAGCGAAAGTGCGTTCTGGAAGGTGAGGTTCGCGCCCTGGCCCAGGTTCGGTGGTTGGCCGTGTGCGGCATCACCGACGACGGCAGCGCGGCCCCGCGACCAGGCGCGGCAGGTGACCCGCATGGCGCGGTCCCATCGGCCCACCTCGTCGATGCGTTCGATGATGCTGCCGAGTTCGGGGAACGACTCCAGCCAGGTGGCCTTGTCGACCGGCACCTGCCGGCCGGCCGCGTCGTCGACGGTGCAGCACAGGCAGACGTAGTTCAGGTCTTCGGTGCAGGGGTCGTACAACAGCCGCCGCGATCCGCTCCAGTACTCGGTGATCTCGGTGCGCGGGTCCTCGTCCCGCCGTGGGATCAGCAGCCGCGTGTACCCCTCGTCGAGGTAGTCGACGCGGCGGGTGAGCAGGAGCGATTCACGCACGCGGGAGAACACTCCGTCCGCGGCGACAACCAGATCGGCGCTGAGTTCCTTGCCGCTGTCGAGTTCGAGTTCGCCGTCCGGACGGGCCGCCACCGCCAGCGAATTCGTCACGATCTCGACGTCGAGTTCGGCGGCCCGAGCGATCAGCGCGTCGTACAGGTCGGCCCGCGGCGGCAGGACCATGCGGTCCTTGGCGCCGAATTCGCGGTGCATAAGCACTCGGCCTTGTTCGTCCTTGGCGACGAGGGTCTCGATGCGTACCGCACGCTTGGTCGCGTCGCGTTCCACGCCGAGGGCCGCCAGCGAACGCAGTCCGTTCTCCCAGAGCCAGATCCCGGCGCCGAACATGCGCAAGGTGTCGGATCGTTCGTGGACCCGCACGGTCCAGCCGCGTTGCGCCAGCGCAATGCTGACAGCGAGCCCTCCCAGGCCGGCTCCGGCGATCTCAGCATGCCTTGTGGGCATTGGTTTCCTTCCGACGTAGATGCACAGGTCTTACAGCCGCGCGGCCGACGAGCGGCGGCGGAGAACCTGGGATCGGTAGAACTTTCCGCGCTTGGTGTGGGGGACGACGAACATGTCGTAGAGGACGACGACCGCGACGACCGCGAACCAGGTCAGCGACGGCTTCCAGCTGGTCTGGATGATCGAGACTGCGATGACAGCTGTCGACACCAGCATGAGGATCGCCACCGGGGTTCCGTACTTCGAGACGAGCGGACGGTCGAGGTCCCTGCGGCGCTTCATGAGCAGGTAGACGAGAGCGACGACGAAGTAGAGAGTGACCGACCAGGTCGAGAGCACGCTGGCGACAAACGAGAAGTTCGTCCAATACGCGCCGATCAGTGCGAAGGCGGCCAGCAGGACGATCGCCACCCACGGCACCGACCGGGAGGAGTACCGGCCGAACACACGCGGCAAGGCGCCTTGCTGTGCATACAGGGCCACGATGCGGCCCATGCCCATGAAGTACACGCTCAACGTCGTGTAGGTGGCCAGAATCATCGTGGCCAGCGCGAGGTAGAACAGCGGGTTGTGACCGTACTTGCTCTCGACCACACCGACGGTCGGCACGGGCATGAGGGCAAGGGCAGCGATGGGCAGGCTGGAGAGCACGCCGAGTGCGAGAGGCAACTGCCGGATCCACAGCTGCCAGGCGGCCGACAGCAGACCGACGTCGCGGGACTGGCGGAAGTTCGACCATTCGTCGACGAGGACCTGCTGGACCTCCATGATTCCGGCCATGATCCCGAGCCACAGCCCGGCGACCGTGAAGATCGTGTACCAGTGCACAGGCACCGGTGATGACCAGTTCTTGTTCCAGGAGTTGTGGTTGGCGATGAGGAAGATCACGAAGCCCGCGAGGACGAAATCGCCGACAAGCGTGATGACAACCAGCCCCGATTGCACCTTGCCGGTGATCTGGTGTCCGAGCAGGTTCAGGCCGAGCACCGGTAGCAGCACCACGTAGGGCCAGATGCCGGTGGGCGCCGAGGGAAACAGTGCGGTGAGCAGGCCTTTGGCGACCTCGAGCTCCAGCCACATGAAGCCGCCGTAGACAGGGGCGTAGAGGATCAGGTACGAGGTGCCGAGAGAGAAGACTCCGGCCTCCCGGGCATAGGACTGCAGCGAGCCCGGTTCCGGTACGGCAGTGATCATCTCGCGGTAGAGCCACCACGCCATGTGGATGACGAGCGCGCCGCCGATGAAGCCGATCAGCGTCCACATCAGCCCGTAGGAGCTGGCGATGAACACGATCCACGCCCACCCGGCGGTGAACAGCATCTCGCCGGTACCGATGGCGGAGACGTCGAACCAGGTCAGCGGCTTCTCGTTGACGAGCTCGACATCGTCGTCGAAGCTTCCCGCGAAGTCATCGAGGGAAGCTGGTCTGTTCAGTTCCTCGCTTGTTGCCATCGGGGTCCTCCGGGGACTGTCGGCATAAGGGGTGGATGACTGCGGCGGGATGTCAGTCGGGGACGCGGGCCTGTTGTTCGCGGCTGCTCAGGGCGGAGACGAGATCGCTCGCCTCGTCGGTGCCCGGCAGGCCGGACGGATTGCCATTGGCGGAATCGGTCGAGAGCGGATCGTCGGGATCGTTGTCGCCGTAGACCAGGTCGAAGGTGAGGTCGCCGACCGAGTAACCGATTCCCCGCTCGTGCGGCCACCGCCGAGCTACCCGCTCCTCGTCGAACGCGACGACCTTGCCGTCCTGGATGACTGTTTCGATGCACTCGCGGCGCTGCAGGACGCGGATGTCGGCAACCGGGTCGCCGTCCACGACGAGCAGGTCGGCGATCATCCCGGGGGCAACGGTGCCGAGCTGACCGTCGAGGCCGAGCATCCGCGCGCCGTTGGCTGTACCCGCCTGGATCGCCTCCAGCGACGTCAGACCGGCGTAGGTCATCAGCAGTTCCAGCTCGCGCGCGTGCCACACGCCGTAGGGAGTGACCGAGAAGCCGCTATCGGTACCGAGCGCGAACGTGACGCCTGCCTGGTGGGCGCGGGTCAACGCGTCGGCGCTCTTGTCGAGCATCCGCTTCATGCCGTCTCGCATGGGGGCCGGTGTGCCGACCAGCGGGCCCCAGTCGGCGACATTCGCCAACAGCAGCAGGGTGGGGACGAGGGGAATGCCCGCTTCTGCGAGATGGCCGATCGTCTCGTCGCTCATGATGTTGCCGTGCATGATCCAGTCCATGCCGGCGCTGACGGCCGCGTCGACCTCGGCCGACCCGCGCGCGTGGATCGTCATCTTCTTGCCGAGTTGGTGGGCCAGGTCGGCCAGGGCCTTCATCTCGTCGGTGGTGAACGCCTGATAGCTGCCGTAGGGGCTGTCGGCGAGCTTGATGAGGTCCACGCCGTTCTTCACCTGCTGCCGGACTTCGTCGATCATCGCGTCGAGGCGGTTGTGGACGATGCCGATGGATCCTTCCGGCACGCCTACCGAGTCGGGGTACCAGTCGGTGAGCCCGTTGCTGGTGGAGATGTAGCGACCTGCCGACGTCATCCGCGGGCCCTGGACGATTCCGTCGCGGATGGCGTCGCGCAGCCCGACGCCGATGTAGTAGCTGCCGCCGGGCTGAGAGATGCTGGTGACGCCGGCGCGGAGCACCTTCTGGGCGTTGAAAGCGGCTTTCAGGGTCCGCAGCTCGTGGCTGGTGTAGAGATCGATCTCCTCCTCGGTGCGGCTCTCGCCGTACGTCATGTGACAGTGCGCATCGATGAGGCCGGGCATGACCGTCTTTCCGGCCGCGTCGATGTGTTCGACGTGTTCCCCTCGCGGAATCGCCTGGCGGGTGACGTGTGGACCGACGTCGACGATCCGGTCGCCGCGGACCAGCACTGCGGTGCCAGTCTTGGGCGGGTTGCCGGCTCCGTCTACGACAGTCGCATCGGTGATCAGCAACCACGATGAACTCATGCGCCGTCCAACTCCCTGCTGTGTTCCGTCGAGTTGGCGACAGACTCTCTGTCCCAGGCGTGAACAATGGCGAAATGTCGGAACGGTCCGACGAAAAGTCAGCGGCGCGTCCCACGCACAAGGGCTTTCGTGTTCTCCGATGGGACGGCGCCGATCTCGGCAAGGGCCTGTTCGCAGGCCCGGTAGGCCGAGACGGCGCGGTCGTGATCGCCGAGCAGCAGGGCAAGGCGCATCACCAAGCGCCAACCGGATTCCCGGTAGGGATCCACCTTGACGACCTGTTCGGCGAGTTGACCCGCCGGGGCGTACTTGCCCAGCGCGAAGGCGACCTCGGCCGCCTCGAGCCGGGCGCTGCGGATGAGTTCCTCCAGCCGCCGGCGTCGCTCGTCCGCCCACGCCGACGTGATGCTCGGCAGGTAGGTGCCCGCGTCGGCGAGGTGCAGCGCCTCCAGGAGCCGAGCGAAACGCTCCTCGCCGCGCATGGCCGCGGCCTCGCCGAGCAGCCCGACGAGACGCCGCGATTCGGTTGCCACCCGCATCGACGGGTTCAGCCGCAGGACCCCTGACGGGGCGGACTTGTCGAAGAGATCCGGTATCGACTTCCGTAGCCGTAGCACGGCCTGCCGGAGGTATGCGGCTGTCGAGGCGTCGCGTTTGCCGTCGAAAAGGGCGTCCAGCAGCGCCTCGCGGGAGAGATCTCGGCGTTCGTGGTTCGCCATGAACGTCAGCAGTTCGACGCTCTTACTCAGGCCCGGGTTCGCCTCGGTACCGCCCACGGTCACCGCGATCCTGCCGAATTCGACGACCTCCACCGAACCACCGAGCACGTCGGGCAACTCGATCCCGCGTAGCAGGAGAGCGCGGCCGAGTTCGTGCCACTCGGATTCTGCGGAATGCGCGCCGTCGATGCCTCGAGCGGCGACGTCGGGAAAATCGCCGAGCGCGGCGAGCAGGTAGTGGTTGGATCCCTGTTCCGCGGCGATCCGGACCGCAAGCGCGGCAGCCGCGTCGGCTTCGTGCTCGCGCTCACACCTCCATTCGGCCTCCGCCAGGTAGACGGCTGCAGTCGGCAGGTACAGCAGCCGGCGCCCGCGCTGCATCCCCTCGACGGCTTGCCGCAGACTCGCGACCGCACGTTCGCTGTCGCCGCGCATCAGGTGGGCGCGGCCGAGCAACATCTGCCGTTGCTCGACGAGAAATGCGTACGCGCCGCCCACAGGGTGCCGGGCCAGGTGATCCAGAAGCGCGAAGGCGCTGTCGCTCGGTCCGTGGGCGCGAAGTTCGAACTCGATTTCGATCAGGAGGCTGTATGCCTCGAACAAGACCGACCCGGTCGCACGGATTCGCGACCGTCCTTCGCGCAGCAGCCGCCACGCCTCATCGCGCTCGGCGAGCTCGAACATCAGCCGGGGGCCTAGCAGACCGGTGAGCCAGACGCTGTGGTCGGGCGCCGCGGCCAGTCGGTGGTACAGCTCGAATGCACGCTCGAGGTTTCCGGAGGTCAGCAGGGCACTGACCAGCCACGACTCGGTGGCCTTGGCTGCCCACGGCGAGCGGGGGGCACTCTCTATCAACGGCAGGCGGCCGAGGTCGTAATGCGCGCGCAGTACGAGTGCATCCATCGGGCCACCGGCGAACTGCGGGGGCGACTGGGCGGGATCGGCGTTGTCGCGCACGATCGACATCGCGTATCGGGCCGCGTCCGCGTCGGTGCCCAGCGGCGCGTGGGACAGCACGTCGTCGATGTCGTCGACGCGCCCGGCATGCAGGTAGCACCACGCCATCAGGCCGGCTGCGCGGCCGTTGGTGCGGGCGAGTTCGGTACGCAGCCCGGCCGCGTGCAGCCGGTCGGCCAGTGCCACTCCGGCGGAGAAGTTCTCGCGGACGACCGCGAGCATCAACTCGGACGCCGCGAGAGAGCTGTCTTGCTGCGATCGCGCTGGGCGCATGGCCGCGAGCCACGACTCGGCAAGCGTGAAGTCGGTGCGCTCGATGACCCGTTCGAGCACCGGTTCGAGGATGCGCAGCGCATCGTCCGGGCATCCGGCGGCGAGGAGTTGCTCGACCGCCTCCTCGTCGTGGTGCTCGCCGAGCAACAGCCGGGCATGCGCACGGTGTATCTCGCGCTGCGTCGGCTCGGGCAGGCGGGTCAGCCTGCGGACCAGGAACTCCCTGAATCGGGGATGGCAGCGCATGACGGGCGGGTTGTGTTGCCAGCTGACGGGAAGGCGGTGCCCACTCAGCGAGTGCAGGCGCCCCGCGGCATCGGGGATGCCGAGCATCTCGGCCGCCGCGGGGCTGACCTCTTCCAGTACGGAGGTGCGGACGAGGAAATCGGCGTCGGCCGGATCGAGCTGGCCGAGTATCTCGGTGGCGAGGTACCCGTGCAGCGGGTCGGCCTCGCCGCCGAGGCCGATGACGTGGTCGGCCGCCCGCCAGGCCTCGAAGAGCACGCCGGTCATCCAGCCCCCGGTCTCGACGAGGGCGTCGACGGGGTCGATGTCTTCGCGCCCGGCAGCGGCGAGCGCGCGTTCGGCCTCGTCCACCGTCAGGGCGAGATCCTCCTCGCCCACCGCAGCCACCCACGGGAAGCTGCCTACGACGCTGTGGAACGGCAGCTCGGTGCGGCTGGCGATGATGAGCCGAGCCGTTGGCGGAAGGTAGCGCGCGAAGGCCGAGACGACTTCCAGGGCGTCCGGCGCCGCGGCGAGGCGCTCCGCATCGTCGAGGACGATGACGAGCGGCCGCTCCCCCACCGATTCGGCCAGCAGTCCCGCGACCTCGGCATGGGGCAGCCGTGCGGCCAGCGCTGAGGACGCCACGCCGTCCAGGTCGGGAACGTGCGGTGCGAGGGCAGCTTCGAGATAGACGAGGAGTCGACCCGTTGCCACGTCGGTGGCCCCGACGTCCAGCCAGGCCAGCGGGCGCTGCACACGTTGAATCGTCTGCACGATGGCCGTCGTCTTGCCCGCGCCCGCCGACGCGTAGACGAAGATCACCCGGTGCTGGTCGAGGAGGCCTGTGAGCAGAGCCTCCAACCTCGGCCTGGCTACGACGGTGCCCGGCAGCGTCGGCGGAACGATCTTGCGGCGAATGACCCAAGGGGCCCCGCCGTCCTTGCCCGCGGCTCGGGGCGGGCCTTCGTGGGCGTGTTCAGACGAGGACGGGTAGGGGACGGAATCCGTCAACGTCTCACCTCTTCGGCGCTTCTTGCACGCGCCCGGCTCCGGAGGCCGTCAGTATGCCTCACCCAGCTGCGCGCTGCGCAGTTCCTCGGGACGTACGCGGCGACCGTCCGACAGAAAAGCCTCGATCGCCCGGTTGAGCTCTTCGGGCCGCTCGAGCCAGACGAGATGACCGGCCCGCGCGATGGTGACGAGCTGCGCGGCAGGCAGGAGATTCGCGACCGTTCGGTTGTACCAGGGCAACGTGATCAGATCGTCCTCGCCGTGGACCACGAGGCACCGGCACCCGACCTGCCCCAGCCGATCACGGGTCTCGTGCGTGAGATCGGCTCGGAAGTGTTGCGCCGTGCCCGCCAGGTTCTGCGACGTGTGCGCACGCAGCTGTCGTTCCACGTCCGCCTGCAGCTCCGGTTCGTGGTCATACAGGTGCGGGGAGGACATCCAGAACGCGAACTGGGCGAAGACGTCGATCGGGCCGTGCTCGAGCGCGTACAGGCGCGACTCGAAGTGCCGGCGGATGTGGTGTTCGCGGGCGGTCGACGACCAAGTGGCCACGAGAACCAACGCCTCGAAAAGATCTGGCCGCGCGAGCGCGAGTTCCTGGGCCACAGCCGAGCCGAGACTGAGCCCGACGACGGCGGCGTTCCGCACTCCGGCGTGATCGCACACCGCAGCCACATCCTGGGCCAGGTCGGCGACAGTGAAGTTCTCGTCCGCGCCGGTGCTCTCACCGCTACCACGCAGATCCAGCGTCACGCAGGTGAAGTTCTGGCGGAAGTGGTCGGTCTGCGGCTGCCAGCTGCTCCCCCGCAGCCCCGTCCCGGGAATGAACACCATCGGCGGGCCCTCGCCGTGGACCTCGTAGTGGATCGCGGCGTCGTTCCTGATCACACTCGGCATCCACCCTCCTCCCGTCCGCACTCTGCGATGAAGCGGTGGCGCATCTCGCCGAGCCCCTCGATCCTGCTCACGAGTTCGTCGCCGGGTTTGAGCCACCTCGGGGGCGTGCGGCCCAGGCCGACACCGGCCGGGGTGCCGGTGAAAATGATGTCCCCGGGGAGCAGCGGCGCGACGGCCGAGAGTCGTTCGATGATCGTCGGCACGTCGAAGATGAGCTGGCTGGTGCGGGCCGACTGGACGATCTCGCCGTTGAGCTCGGTCTCGATGGCGAGGTCGGCCGGGTCGGCGAGCTCGTCCGGGGTCACCAGGTACGGGCCCACGGGTCCGAACCCCGGAAGGGACTTGGCGAGACTGAACTGAGGGGACGAACCGGCCATCTGCGAGATTCGCTCGGAGAGATCCTGCCCGATGGTCAGCCCGGCGACGTGCGCCCACGCCTCCGACCGTGGCACACAGCGGACTCGCCGACCGATCACAGCGACGAGCTCGACTTCCCAGTCCGTATTGCCGTTGCTGGGTAGCGCGATGGTCCCGTACGGGCCCGTCAGACAGGACGGGAACTTCGTGAAGACCGGCGGAGCGCCCTCGGGCACGGCGAATCCGGTCTCGTGCGCATGGTCTCGGTAGTTCAGCCCGACGGCGAAGACTTGTCTAGGGCGCGGCGCGGGCGGGCCGAGCCGCGCTTGGTCGAACGGTACGTAGCGGCCGGAAGTGGCATCTTGCGCCCACCTGCGGAACGCATTCCATTCGGCGAACACGCTCTGCGGGTCGGGACCGAAGCGGCCCTGACTGTGCTCTGCTACGTCTAGAGCCCCGTCGTCGCCGAGCAGCACCAGCCGACTGTCCAGATTCGCAATCCGCACCCGTCAGATTCTGCGGGCCCGCGTGAAAGAACCCGAAAAGTCGGCCCGGCCCCTCGTCCCCCGGGAAATTTCGCCGGAGCGAAATCCCGGAAGCAGGGCCTCGAGAGACCTGGCTGGACCGCTCCCCCACGTTCGCGAGCACAGAACAAGCGACTCGATTGCAGTCAGCGCTGCAACTAAAGATCCTCCGAATGCGCGCGGCTCATCGTTCTGGGGGAGGTCGGGCTCGTCACCAAGTCGGGTCAGGGCATTCGCTCGCTAACCGTCGGCGCTCCGGCTCACGAGCTTCCGGCAAAGCGCCGCAGAACATTGTGGGTGACCTGCTCCACGTAGGGGTCGCCCTGCGCGAGGGCGTGCGGCCACTCGGTCGTGCCCGCGTTGAACACCTCACCTTGCTCTCTGGCGAACGTAACGATCATCCCGGCGCCACGGTTGCCGCCCTCGGCGATGTATGCGGGCAGGTCGTCGCCCAGGGCATCCAGCGTGGCCTGCGACTCACGTATCGGGCCCCCGATGGGGTGTGCCCCGTTGAAGCGGTCCTCCTCGCCTCGTACGGCTGGCGCCATTGCGAGGATCTCCAGCGAGTCAGGCGCGCCGTCCTCGAAGGTCGGGTACGGCAGTCCCCTGCGGAATGTGTACTCCACCGAATCCATCTCGAAAGCAGCGAGGCAGATCGGTACCGCGCCGAGCTGATCTCCGTAATAGAGGTCGGTGTCGGCGAACGCCCAGTGCTCAGGCCGATAGACGGTGAACCCGCCTGACGACCGGGGTGCGGCGACGCCGTAACGGTTGTAGACACCGCCGAGCGCGTTCAGACCGACCGATGCCGCCGCCGGCCGCCCCAGCGACCGAGCCTCCCAGAAGGTCGTTGCGAGGTGCGGCTGCGTCTCGGTGATGGGGTCGAGGGAAGGTAGCCGGTAGCAGTACTGGGTGGTGCCGTCGTCACTCAGCCGGACCTGCCAGCCGAAATTGCCACCTAACCGCGCGAAGCCTCCCCCGTTGTCGACGAATGCATCGATCGTGTCCCGCATCTGCCAGGACCAGTACTCGTCGTGGCCGACGATGACAGCGCATCGGTAACCGGCCAAGCAGTCCGGGTCGAAGTGGAGGTCGTGCTGCGTCACCACGTCGAAGTCGTAGCCGTGTGCTTCGAGCCACAGCGCGAACGGGCGCTCGTAGGTCGCCCAGTAGGCGTCGGCGTGGTGGCGGCTGTAACCGTGCAGCCGAGCCCACTCGTAGGCGGGATAGCGCGGGGTCCCGAACATCGGCAGGGTTGCGGGATTGGCCTCGCGGGGCGCGCCGGCCGGTTTGCGGATCATCCCGCGTGCCACGGGCCGCTGGGTCGAGGACAGCGGCGAGCCGATGTCCTCGCGGGGATCGTCGCCGATGCCCCGGTAGTGGTTGGCTCCACCCCAGTCGTTGTAGGCGAGCATGGTGCTCGTCGCCAGTATCAGGGCCACGTCCGCACGTGAGCGGCCGGCGCGCACCGTGAACCCGTGCTCACGGACCCACTCGACGTCCCGAGTCGCGTCCACCGCACGGACGGTGACGATGTAGAAACCGCTGGGCCAGTCGTCCGGAACAGGTACTTCGAGGGCCACCGGCCAGCCGCAGCCCCGGGCATAGGCATCTTCCGGTGTGGGATGCAGAGCGCCTGGGAGGTCGTTCTTGTGAAACACGGTTTGGGGCGTTGCTCCGTCACGGGCGATCTCCACGCTGTATCGAGCCGCCGTCCCCGACGTGTGGATGCGGACGACGTCTCCTGGTACGTAGGAGAGCCGGTCGGTGTAGCACCACATCTCGACCTGGTCCTGATCAGCGGACGGCCGTTCGGAGGGCCAGCCGCGCGGAGACCACGCATAAGGGGCGGCGCTCATGACGATGCCTCCGTGAACGACGATGCCCGCCCTTCAGGCGACTTCCCGGCCGGCCCGGGTGCCATCAGGCTGATCGCCTCGTAGATGACATGGCTGGCCGCGACGCCGGTGATGCTTGCGTGGTCGTAGGCAGGCGCAACCTCCACGACGTCGACACCCACCAGATTGCAGCCGGCAAGCCCGCGCAGGATTCGCAGCAGTTCGCGAGAGCTGAGGCCGCCCGCTTCCGGTGTGCCGGTGCCGGGCGTGAACGCAGGATCCATGACATCGACGTCGACAGACACGTACAGCGGTCGGTCGCCCACCCGGGAGACGATGCGTTCTGCCACGCCGGCGGGGCGCAGGTCGTCGACCTCGTCGGCGGTGACGACCGCGAACCCAAGGGCACTGTCGCGGGTGAGATCCAGCTCGTCATAGAGCGGCCCGCGTATCCCGATGTGGAGAGCGGCCGACCGGTCGATCAGACCTTCCTCAGTAGCGCGCCGGAAAGGCGTCCCGTGTGTGTAGGGCGCACCGAAATAGGTGTCCCACGTGTCGAGGTGCGCGTCGAAGTGCACGAGGGCGACCGGTCCGTGTACCGCGTGGACGGCTCGTAGCATCGGCAAGGCGATGGTGTGGTCGCCGCCGAGTACCACCACGCGTTTTGCACGCTGCAGCACGTCCCGCGCGCCCAGCTCGATCTGCTTCAGCGCAGTGCCGATGTCGAACGGGTTCGCGGCGATGTCGCCTGCGTCCACCACTTGCTGATCGGCGAAGGGCAGGACTCTTTGCGACTGGTTGTATGGACGCAACAGGCGCGAGGACTCGCGGATGTGTGCCGGGCCGAACCGCGCGCCGGGACGAAAGCTCGTCCCGCCGTCGAAAGGCGTGCCGACGACGGCGACGTCGACGTCAGCGCTCGTTTGATCGATGCGCGGAAGGCGCGCGAACGTCGCCGGTCCGGCAAACCGCGGCACGACCGAAGAGTCGGTGGGCCCCATGATCGCGGCTTGGTCAGTCCGCTGCTCGCTCATGAGCCCCTCCCTTCGCGGCGTTGCGAAGGTCGGCGCCGACGGCGTTCATGCCGTGACCGCATCCACTTGAACCTCGACGAGCCAGTCGCCCTCGACGAGCCGACTGACCTCGATGAGCGTCGACGCAGGCGGTTGGCTGCCGAAGAAGGACGGGGCAATACCCCGCTCCGCCTCGATGTAGCTGTCCATGTCGGTGGTGAAGGTGTAGATGTGCACGACGTCGCGCCAGGTCGCGTTGACCGCTTCCAGGGCGACGGTGATCTGTTCGTAGACCCACCGGATCTGGCCGGCCATGTCTCCGACGTGGATGTTCTTGCCGGCCGCGTCGACGGATACCTGCCCACCGATGCGGTGCAGAGTCCCGCCGCGTACGGAGGTGACGTGACTGTAGAGGTTGTCGACCGGCACGTGCAGCTGCGGCGGATTGGTCTTGGTTATCACCGGACTGGTCAAGATATGTTCCTCTCCCTGAAGGGTCTCGAGTCGAGAAATCGACGCAGCACGTTCTCGGTCATGCGCGCGACGTCGTTGCGGTAGCCGTTGACGGGAAGCTCTGCTGCCCAGGCCATGGAACTGACGGAGAACGCGGCTCCTGCCTCGTGGATGTCCAGGACGAGGTCCGCGTGGTAGTCGGGGCGCATCGCGCCGAACAGGGGCGGGATGAGGCTGTGGTCCCTTGAGGAGCCGAGCACGACATGGCCGGGACCCACTGGGCACCCGGCGGCGTTGTCCCATTCCTGGCCGACCACTCCGGAGCCGATGACGTTGCCGGTGATTCCTTCGAGCGCGAAGGCGACCTCAGGGCGCCGGGCGGCTTCCCCCAAGTGGTACGGATAGCTCCGGTCGAAACCCATCGTGGCGGACTCGACGCCGGTCAAGCGGGCGGGATGTCGGCCGGACGCGGTGAAGTAGCCCCCCCGCTCGCCGTCGACGGCGTTATGAGCGCGAGCCTCACGGGCAGCCTGCGGGCCGTCCCAGAGCTCGACCCGCCGGTTCTCCATGAGCCATGGCCGCTCCGGGTCGAACGTGATGTTCATCGAGAAGCCATTACCTCCGAGGTACATGAACCGACCACCGGACTGGACCCACTCGGTGGCGCTGTCGAGCATTCGCAGCGACACGTATTCGGGGTGGGTGCCGGTGAGGACGACCGAATACCCGTCGACCAGCTCGCGCCCGCGCAAATGCCAGTCCAGGTCGGTAACGACGTCGTAGCGCTCTCCGAGATGCTCGAGCCAGGCGACGATGTGTAGATCACTTGCGTACCCTTCGCCCCGCACGTGGCCCGGACGCATGTTGAGATTGGGGCGCCGCGTCGATGAGAAGCACACCGGGCTCCCGTCCACGTGCTGGTCGTAGTTCGACAAGCCGAGGTCGGGATGTGCGAGCAGGTACTGTTCCTCGGCGCCGAGTTCGACGAGCCGGTCTTGCACGAGTTCCTGGATGGGGTCCTCCCACCAGAACCTCGAATTCGCGTAGGCCAGGTAGGTGGCGGTCGGTGCGATTAGCAGGACGGGCGCGCGTTCGTCTCCGGGGCGTACGAAGAACGGAATCAGGTCCGTTCCGAAATCGCCGTGCACCCGTGCTGCGTAGAAGCCGCTCGGTGCGTCGGCAGGCAGCCGCACCGTCCAGTCGGCGGGCCATTGGCAGTCCTCCAGGGCATCGGCCAGAAAGTGGATGGCCGCGTACTCGGCAGGTGCCTCTCTCCAGTCGCTCGTGGTCGCCGACCAGGTGGCGCCCGGCACGCCCCGGACGGGGACGTTGCGCACGACGCCACTGCGCGCGTGTGGTCCTACGTCGGTTACGAGCCAGCTGCCGATACCCACTGCGAAGTCGAAGGACGCCCAGGCGCTTTCCGGGACGGGGATTTCTCGCAGCAGAGTCCCGAGCGGGTCGACGTCGTCGACCGGCGCCTCGATCACCGTCGGCGCCTCGATCAGCCCGGTAAATGCGCAGTGCACCCCGCCGTCAGCAGCCCGCACCGCCGCGATGACCAGCGGGGCTACCGGCATGCCCTCAGGGATTGCGTGTGCCGGGCCCGATACCGCATTCCATACCGGGTCCCCCTCGGACAGCGGCGCCGAACGCACCGTCCACTCCCCGGCCGCGGAACGGCCGGCGACCACGACGGACCACGCATCGACCGGAATCGGACGGTCCAGCGTGACGTTCGCGCCATCGCTCGCTATCAGTGCCGGACGCAGGTCGGCGTCGAGCACCAGTGCAAGCCCGTCGCCGGTGAACGGGTCACCCCACGACAGCAGTGCCTGCCGGTTACCGGGCGCACACGTCGGTCGCACCAGACACAAGAGGGTCGGGGGTACCGCCGGCGGCACAGCTTCCACCACGACGTGCGAGCCCGGATGCACCGGTCGTCGGGCGCTCACCGCGGCCCCGGGAACCGCCACGACGACCTCGAACGGCGGTTCGTGGTCAGGGGTGCCGGCCCCGGTGAGCCGGACGATCTCGCAGGACAGCGCGTGGTTCTCGATCTCGCTGCTGACGTGAATCGACACGGCGCCGCCAGGGTCGACGGCGAGCGGCTCGCAGTAGCCGACGATGGTCTTGGCCAATGGCCGGAGCGGATCAGTCATGCCGCTCCCGCTCTCGAAGCCACTGCCAGCGCTGGTCGAACGCGAACCGTTCGGCGTCGGCGAGATCGGTGAACACGCGGTCGCTGACCGCGGACAGGCCGCTGCCGCGCGGCTGTCGCGCCGCGGCGACGATCCATCGGCTGGGCCCGACCCTGATCAGCACAAGTCGGGGCAGCCCGGGATCGGCGCGCATGGCGCCGAGTTCGAGTGCAAGCTCGCGCGGGTGCGCCGCGAAGGGATCGCGGGCGAACTCCGTGCGGAGGTCCTCACGGCTCGTGTCGACCCGGGCAGGTAACAGCTGCATGCCCGAGCCGACCTTTTCCGCCATGCTCATTTGGTGAACGTCCAGGATTCGGGGTTGACGAACAGCAGCGGGCTCTGCGGGAGTGCGCCACGCAGGTTGGACTTGACGGCCGAGACCTGGTTGTAGGTGTTCGGCAGCCAGAGAACGGGAAGCTGCTGCGCGAGATAGTTCTCGTAGGTCGTGAACGCGGACGGGTTGCTGGAGGTTTCGACCGCCTTGATGTTGGCATCGTTTCGGGGGTCCGAATAGCTGCCGGCGTTGACACCGGCGCCAGTCGCGAACGTTGCCTCACCCGACGGATACGGGTTGCTCCAGATCCAGGACGGCGAGCCCCACTGCACCATCTGCCAGCCGCAACCCGGGCCGGGTTTGCACGCGGTCGCGGTATCGACGACCTGCCCCTCTGACCCCTGCGTCAGGCTCAGCTGGATACCCGCCTTGAGGAGCGCCGACTTCCAGGTCTGCATCTCCTGGGTGAGGTACGTGACACCGGAGAGGTACTTCATCTGGAATGACAACGGCGCGCCGCTCGCGATGCCCTTTCCACACTCCCCCGAGCCGGTCCCCGGATGCGCGCATGTAGTGGTGCCGTTCGGCTTGACATCCCATCCGTGGGCACGGAGCAGCGCCACGGCTCCCGACGGATCGTAGGTGTAGTAGCCCTTCTTCATCTGCGGGCTCACGAACTGGCTCGCCGGTTGCAGCGGGGCCGGTCCGTTGGTCGTGATGCCGTTCCCCTTCAGGAACGCCTTGATGTATCCCTGTTGATCGATGAGCTTCTCGAGCGCCTGGCGGATGTAGAGCTGGCGAAGTATCGGGCCGACGGTGGGGTTGTTGAAATTGAGGACAATGTAGGAGATCGACCACGACGGCCACGGCGCGATGCTGTATCCGAGCGACTGCAAGCGCGACTTCTGGCTGAGGTCGGTCAGTGGAATGTAGCCATACGTAAGGCAGCCCGACTGCAGCACGTTGAACTCGGCAGCGTCGGAGGTGAACGGCTCCATCACGAACTTCGAGATCGACGGCTTGGCCCCGGAGTACTTCGGATTCGGCACGAACGCCGCGTAGCCGTCCGAGCGGTAGGAGCTCAGTTTCCATGGGCCGTCGACGACTTGCCACAGCGGATTTGTCGTGTAGTCGGAGGTGTGTCTGGACTGGCTGTCCAGGAATTTGTAGACGGCCTTCGCACCCGCGGTGGTGCGGTCGTAGTTGCCGACCTTCCCGGATGTCGAGGTCTTGTCCCAGACGTGCTGCGGGATAGGGAAGATCTGCGACAGTTGCGTCTGCGTGAACCACTCGGGGTTGAACGCGTGGGTCAGGTCAAGCCGCAGGTGCCTCGGGTCGGGAGCGGACACCTTCGCCACGTTGTCCGGGAATCCGCCGGGAAGGTACAGCGCCCAGTTCGCCTTCTCCGCCCGCAGCAGGTTGATCCAGAATTCGAGGTCGCGCGAGGTGACCGGCTTTCCATCGGACCAGGAATAGTCCTTCAGCGTGATGGTCACGGTCTTGTCGCCGTTGGTGTACTGCGGTGCCTGAGCCAGGCTGATCGACGAGTCCATCGAGGGTTCGCCGTTCTTGCCGAACCAGTACAGCGGGCGATACATCAGGTACTGGAATTGCAGGTTCGTCGGCAGGTCGTAGGCGAGCGACACCATCGGGAAGATGTAGTCCGCCGTGCCGGAGGCCGGGTTCTCCGCGAAGGTCACGGTCCCTCCCGAGACCGGCGCCCCGGTGGCCGAGGGGTTCGCGCTCGGCTGCTTCGACGGGGTGCAACCGGAGAGGACGACGGCCAAGACGGTAACGGCCACTGCGCCTGCCAGCTGGCCGGCCCGGTGTCGGACCGTCGACGAATGGTGCGGCATCGCGTTACTCCCTGCAGCTCGGTCAATCGGGAAGTGGGAAGGTGAGCTCTCCGGCCGCCACGCCGGCTCGGACGTCGAGTGGGTGGTGACAGGCGAATCGGTGCCCGTCCGCGCCGTCCAACGGGGGCTCTACCTGCGCACAGATCTCGGTCGCCGCGCTGCACCGGGTTCGGAATCGGCATCCGGATGGTGGATCCGCCGCGCTGGCGAGTTCGCCCGTCACGCCTGCTGTGCGACGAGTCCGTTCCGTCGCTGGATCAGCGACCGGGACGGCGTCGATGAGGCCACGCGTGTAGTGGTGTCGTGGATTCGAGTAGACTTGGGCGGCGGGTCCGATCTCGACGAGCTTGCCCAGGTACATGACGCCGATCGTGTCGGCGAGGTATCGGATCACCGACAGATCGTGAGAGATGATCAGCAGCGACATCCCGTGCCGCCGCTGCAGATCGCGAAAGACGTTGAGCACCTGGGCCCGGATCGAGACGTCCAGGGCCGACACGGGTTCGTCGGCGACGATCAGCTCCGGTTCGAGGGCGAGGGCCCGTGCCAGTGCCAGCCGCTGTCTTTGCCCGCCCGAGAACTCGTGCGGGTAACGGTCGACGGCGTCGGCGGGCAAGCCGACCTCGTTGAGCAATTCGGCGACCCGGGCGCGCCGACTTGCGGGGGTTCCCACCCTCTGCAGTCGCAACGGCTCCTGGAGAATCGCGCCGACGCGCATCCTGGGATCCATTGCCGCTGCCGAGTCCTGAAACATCAGCTGCACCCTCGCCCGGCGCGCGCGGGCAGCAGCGCCGCGGAGTTTCGTGAGATCCCGGTCGTCGACGACGATCTCGCCGGAGGTGGGTCTTTCGAGGCCCACGATGAGGTTGCCCAGAGTGGATTTGCCGCAGCCTGACTCGCCGACCAGACCGACGGTGGTACCGCGCGGGACCTCCAAGGTCACCTCGGACACGGCGCTGATGCGGGCTACCTCCTTGCGGAGTAGACCACGCACGACAGGAAACTCCTTCGACACAGCGCGAAGCTGGATCACCGGAGCCGTGTCGTTGTGCACGCGGTCGGTAGCGTCCGGCGCCCCGCTCGGGCGGCGCATGTCGCCGCTCAGCAGCGGGAATAGGCACGCCACCCGACGGCCGGCGTTATCGGGCGCCAACGCGGGATCCTCGCTCAGGCAGCGGTCCTGCGCATGGTCGCACCGCGGAGCGAAGGAGCACCCAGGAGGGCGGCTGCGGAGGTCCGGTGGCATGCCCGGGATGGCGCGCAGGCGTCGCACCGTTCCTTCCATGGCGCGCTCGGGTAGCGCTTCGAACAGCGCGCGGGTGTACGGGTGATGCGGCTGCTGGTAGAGCTCTTCGGTTGTGGCTGTCTCGACGATGCGGCCTGCATACATCACTGCCACCCGGTCGGCGTGACCGGCGACCACACCCAGATCGTGGGTGACAAGCAGTACGGCCATGTCGAGCTGCTCGCGCAGCCGGTCGAGCAAGCGCAGGATCTGTTTCTGGATCGTGACGTCGAGTGCGGTCGTGGGCTCGTCCGCGATGAGCAGCTTGGGCTGGCAGGCGAGCGCCATGGCGATCATGACTCGTTGCCGCATGCCGCCGGAGAACTGATGGGCGTATTCCCGGCTCCGCTCCCGCGGCGCGGGCAGCCCGACCAGGCCGAGCACTTCGATCGCGCGATCCATGGCTGCGCGCCGGCTCACGTCTCGGTGTAGAAGCACCGCTTCGGCGACCTGGTCTCCTACCGTCATCGTCGGGTTCAGCGACGACAGCGGGTCTTGAAAGACCATGCCGATCTGGTTGCCACGGATGTCACGCAGCCGGCGTTCTGGCATGGCCAGAAGGTCACGGCCGTCGAGCTCTATGCGCCCCGAGCTGGCGCGACCGCCCGGGGGGAGCAGGCCGAGCAGGGACAGGGCGGTCATGGTCTTGCCCGAACCAGACTCGCCCACGAGGCCGAGCACCTCGCCGGGCGCGATCTCAAGCGATACGCCGTCAACCGGGGTCACGACTTGGCGACGGTTGCGGATCTCGACGTGCAGGTCGGTGATCTGCAGCAGCGGAGTGGTCATGTGCGGCTCCGCAGTCGCGACTCGAGGGCGTCGCGTAGCGCGTCGCCGATGAAGTTGAATGCGATGACGGTGACGACGATCGCCAGACCCGCGGGGTAGATCAACCACCAGTAACCGGAGTAGCTGTAGTTGACGCCGTCCGAAAGCATGCCGCCCCAATCGGTGTCGGGCGCCTGCACTCCCAGACCCAGGTAACTCATCGATGCCAGCAACAAGATCGAGTCCGCGACCTGGAAGGTCACGTTCACAGCCAGCGTGCCGACGGCGTTGGGGAGGACGTGCCTGAACAGGCGGTAGGCGTGCGAGCCGCCCATCAATCCGGCTGCGCTCACGTATTCGCGCACCTTGAGGGTGAGGACCTCGCCGCGTACCAGTCGGGAGGTGACCAGCCAGGAAACCCCGGCGATCACCAGAATCAGCTCTGTCTTGGATGGTTTGAACACGCTGGCCATGAACAGAAGCAGGAACAGCGTCGGGATCGAGAGCAGCACGTCGACGAATCTCATCAGGACTGCATCGACGAATCCGCCGATGTATCCGGACAGCGCTCCCCAGAGCGCGCCGAGCAAAGTCGCGACGACGGCCGCCGCGAGCCCGACCGTCAGTGAGGTGCGACCTCCGACCATCAGGCGGCCCAACTCGTCGTATCCGACGCTGTCGGTGCCCAATGGATGCCCCGGGCCGGGCGGGAGGGTGACTTGCGCCAAATTCGTATGGATCTGGTCGGTGTGATAGAAGACCGGCCCCAAGAAGCAGAAGCCGAACATCAGGACGACGACCGTGATGCCCACGAGGGCCAGCTTGTTGGCAGCGAAAGTGCGCACCACCGCTCGCCAGCGCGATTGCTGCTCGGGAGCCGTGAAACCGTCCGTAGGTTGGGAGTCCAAGCCTCCGGAAGTGGCACCCGGTAGATGCGGTTCGAGAGTGGTCATGTCACGCTGCCCTTATCCGCGGGTCGACCACCAGGTAGAGCAGGTCCGCGAGCAGCGAGCCCAGCGCCGTGGCGACTCCGATCACGACCACGCTTCCCAAGAGCACGGGGTAGTCCTGTGTCTGTGCCGCGTTCCAGAACAGCAATCCCATGCCGGGGAAGTTGAACACGCTTTCGACGATCAGCGCGCCGCTCACGACGACGGGAAGCGTCAGTCCGATCAACGTGATGGTGGGCAGCAGCGAGTTGCGTAGTACGTGTCGGCGCAGCAATTGGCTCGTACTCGACCCCTTCGCCCGCGCCGTCCGTACGTAGTCCTGCGTGAGGCTGTCTATCGCCGACGAACGCATGTACCTGCTGAACAACGCCAGTGTGATCAAGGTGAGTGCGGCGATCGGGAGCACCAGCCCGGCTGGGTCTTTCAGCACGTCGACGAAGCTGCCTTGGGGTGCTTCGGGAGGCAGAAACGTGTTGTCGATGGAAAAGAACGTGATCAGCAGCAGCGACAGCCAGAACAGTGGCATGGAGTAGAAGAAGAACGCGCCTGCCGTGACTGCGTAATCGAAGCCTCTGTTGCGGCGGCTGGCCTGCACCAGACCGAGCGGGATCGCCAGAACGATGGCGATGACGTTTGCGAGTCCGACGATCAAGACCGTCTTGGGCAGCCGGTCCGCGATCAGGCTGGCCACACTCTGGTTGAGCTTGTAGGAGTATCCGAGGTTGCCCGTGAGGAGGTTCTTGATCCACACCCAGTACTGCACCGGCACTGCTCGGTCGTAGCCGTTGGCATGGTCGAAAGCTGCGACCGCCTGCGGCGTGGCCCGCGGCCCGAGGATCGCTCGCGCCGGACCGCCGGGCAGCATGTGCAGCATCGCGAACACGACCAGCGTCACCCCGAGGATGACGATCAGGGACTGGCCAAGGCGGCCGACGAGGTAGCGGATCACGACGCGGAGAGAGTCTGTGCACCGGTCATCGGGTCAGGTACCAGCTCTCCGGCGTCATCTGCTGACCGGCCACCGGCTGTGGCATCGCGCCGTGCAGCTTGGTGCTGATCGCTGAGATCTGCGTAGCGCTCAGCGGCATGAACAGCATCGGCAGTTGCTGGGTCGTGTAGTCGGCCCAGGCATGAAAGACACCGAGCCCCGCTTGCTGCGTTGTCGCCCGGATCTTCGCGTCCATCTGCGGGTCGCTGTAGCTACCCCAGTTACCGATCGCTCCGGTCGAGAACGCCACCTCGCCACTCGGGTAGTAGTCGGGAGCGAACTCCCAACCGTTGCCCCAGTACGCCATCTGCCAGGAGCAGGCCGACTGGGTGGGCTTGCACGGCGTGAGGCCGGCGAAGAGATCGTTCAGCGGAGCCTGCGAGAGGTTGAGTTGGATGCCGACCCGAGAGAGATCAGACTTCCACGCCTGCATCTCTTGGCTGACCTCGGAGATCCCCGAGGCGTAGGACAACGAGAACGAGAGCTTCTGCCCGCCCGAGATCCCAGAGCCGCACTGGCCGGCGCCGCTGCCCGGCTTCGCACACGTCGAGACTCCGTTCGGCCGCACTGTCCAGCCGTGTGACTTCAACAGCGTGCTCGCGCGGTTGACGTCGTACGGATAGGCGCCGTTGGTCTGAGTCGGCGTGAGGTACGAGGTCTTCGGGTAGGTGGGCACCGGTCCGTTGTCGACCGCACCGTCGTCGTGCAGGATTGCGGAGACGTACTGCTTCTGATTGATCAGACTCTGCATCGCCTGGCGGATGTAGAGCTGACGGAACAGCGGGCCGACCTGCGGGTTGTTGAAGTTGATCGGCACGATGTTCATCGACCAGAGGTACCAAGGATCAACCTGGTAGCCGCGGGATTCGACCAGCTGCTTCTGCGCGATGTCGGTCTGAGGTATGTACCCGTAGGTCAATGATCCGGCCCGCAACGAGTTGTACTCGGCCTCGCCGGAGGTGAAGGGCACCTCCGTGAACGACGCCAGTTTGGCCTTGACAGGCCCGGAGTAGGACTTGTTGGGCACGAACTCCGCACGTCCGGAGGGGTCGAACGAACTCAGCTTCCACGGCCCGTCGACAACCTGCCACAAGGGGTTCGAGGCGTAGGCCGACTTGTCCCGGCTCTCGCTGTCCAGGTACTTGTACACGGCCTTGGCGCCGGCGGTCGTGGTGTCGTAGTTCCCGATCTTTCCCGACGTCGACGTCTTGTCCCACGCGTGCTGCGGCAGTGGATTGATCTGCGTCAGCTCGCTCATCGTGAACCATTCCGGGCTGACCGGCTGCTTGAGCGTCAGCACGACCTTGTCCGTGGACGGCGCCGCCACCTTCGCCACGTCATCCGGGAAATAGCCGGGGGCGTACTCGCCCCAGTTGGCCTTGTTGGCGCGCAACAGGTTGATCCAGAAGGTCACGTCCCGGCTCGTGATCGGCTTGCCGTCAGACCATTTCCAGTTCTTCAGCTTGATGGTTACGACCTTGTTGCCGTTGCTGTACTGCGGCGGAACGGCAAGGCTCAGATCCTTGTTCAACACCACGTCGTTGCCGTTGCCGATCCAGTACAGCGGACGCCACATCAGGTACTGGAACTGCGCGATGTTGTTGGTCGAGAAGTACTGGAGGGCGTCGAGCGGGAAGATGTAGTTGGGCGGCGCGCCGGGTTGTTCGGCCCAGGTCACATCCCCGCCGCTCACCGGCTGCCCCCCGCCGCCGCCGCTCGATGACGTGCAGGCGCTCAGCGCCGCCACTGCGGCCAGGCCCGCGATGGCTGCGCCGAACATTCTGTGCCTTGACTTCATCCCGCGCGTCACCTCGCAAGTTGCCGAACCGGGCGCCGTCCGTCGTCGCGAATCGGCGTCCACGTCGCTGGTTGACTGCAAATTGTGCGGAGACGACGCCCTCAGGGGCTACTGTGTCGGAACCAGTTCTGAGCGGAGTCGGCTGTGAGCGACACAAACGCACCACCCGAAATGGACATCCAGGACAGTCCAGGGGTCGACGGAGTCGTTCACGTCGACGACCTGGTTCGCTCTCCCGTGCTTCAGCTCAAGGTGCTCTCCGGAACCGGCGGGCTGAGGCGCCGGGTGTCGTGGGCGCACGTGAGCGAGCTGCCTGACCCCACCCCATGGTTGTTCGGGTCGGAGCTCATCATGACCACCGGCCTGCCGCTGCCGCGCTCGGCGCGTGGGCAACGCGACTACCTGGCGCGGCTCGACGATGCGGGCGTGTCCGCGTTGGCGGTGTCGGAGGGCCTGCACGTGCCGCCGCTGAGCCGGATGTTCTTGGCCGAGGCGGAAAGACGCAGCTTCCCGGTGGTCGAAGTCCCGATCCCGGTGCCGTTCATGGCAATCGCCCAGGAAGTCGCCGCCGCCGTCTCGGTGGACACGGCGCGCAGGCTCAGTGCACAGTTGCAGGTCTTCGGCGCCGTGCGGTGGCTTGCGGCAGGAGAACTCACGTCGGACGAAGTCTTCACGCGCCTCGAGAGGCTGTCCGGCTACCGGCTTTACGCGTGCACTTCTGCTGGGGCCCCACTGCTCGCCGGGCTACGAGTGCCACCGGCGGAACTCGAGTCGCTCATCCCCCGCAACACCTCGACGCCGCCAACCGTGCCCGGCGGCTACGTCGTGCCGGTCGCCGGCCCGAACGGGCACGCCGGCTGGGTCCTCGCCCTCGAGAATCCGGACACGCACGGCGGCGGCTTGTCGGTCGTCCAGCACATCGCGACCGTTATCGCGCTGCGGCTCGCGATGCTGGGCCAGCAGCGCGAAGCATGGCGCCGCGAGGGGGCGGAGACGTTCTCCGAGATGATGCAGGCGCCGATGGACGCGCCGCAGGTCGTCCGCCGGCTGGGCTACCACGGTTTCATTGACGGGGACGAGCTGGTCGTTGCCATCACCGGGCCGCTCGCGGCGGGGGCGGACGACGGTGCGGTCGCCGACGTTCTCTCCGAAGCAGGTCACCCGCACCTGCTGTTGCGTATTGACGACGACGTCTACGTCCTGCTGCCTGCGACCGACCGCGCCATCGCGACAATGCACACGGCTGCTCTCGCGCCGCTCGGCCTGAGCCGGCCGTTCCGTCCTGGCGCGTCGCTGCCACTTGCGATTCGTGAGGCTCGCTCGGCGGTCGCGACGGCTGCTCGGACCGGAGTGCCGAGCGTTGCCTACGGAGATGACCCCACGGTGCGGTGGCTGACCGACGATTCCACCGCACTGCAGGCTCTGGCGCAGGATGTGCTCGGCGAGGTCTTGCGGTACGACAGTCACCACGCAGGAGAGCTCGTGCACACCGTTCGTACCTGGCTCGAGATAGATCGGCACACCGAGCGCGCCGCGCAGTTGCTGCACGTACATCCCAACACCCTGCTCTACCGCATCCGGCGGTTCGAGGAGATAAGCGGACGTACCCTCTCCACGACGCAAGGCAGCGCGGAGGTGTGGCTCGCGCTACGCGCAATGGCGCACTCGGACCGTGATCAGCCGACGGCGCAGCGCACGCCCCATTAGTCGTTCCACCGGCTGTAGAGGTCGCCGAGAGTGGCGAAGTAGACGCCCGGACGCGACCGGAACTCCTCGAGCAGTTCTTCGAACGCCGCGATGTGGTGAGCTCGACCGATCGTCTGCGGGTGGACGGTCATCGTGTACACGGCGCCGGGCACGCGCTGGTAGGCGTAGTCGAAGATCTGCCGGCACCGGGTGAACAGTGCATCCGCTGAGCCCACGTGTTCGCTCACGCCGGGGACGTACTCGACGGCAGGCCAGTCGTCGAGATACCAGGAAACCGGAAACTCCAGCAGCGGACTCGGTGGACCGAAAGTGCTCGCTTCCTCGAGTCGCGTCGTGACCGGGCGAGGGTGATACGGCTCGAACTCCCGTCCCATCAAGGAGCTGTCCCACCGGAACGCGAAAGCCTCGAGCAAGCCAAGGGTCGCGTCCGAGAACTCCCACGACGGCGAGCGATATCCCATCGGCCGGCGGCCCAGCGCTGCTTCATGCTGGCGAAGTTGTTTCTCCAGCAGGCGTTCTTCTTCGCCCGGGGGCAGATCGCCGATCACCTCGTGGTAACAGCCGTGCGCGGCGACCTCGTGACCGGCCCCGAGGACGGCCTCAACCTGGTGCGGGAACGTCAGCAGGTCGTGCCCGGGCACGAACCATGTCGACGAGATGTCGAGCTCGGTGAACAGCGCCAACAGCCGCGGAACGCCCACTTCGACGCCGAATTCGCCGCGGGACAGCACCGACTGCGAGCTCTGCCGGTATCCGCCGATCCACGGCGAGTGGGCGTCGAAGTCGCACGTGACTGCCACCGCAACGCGGGTGCCTTCTGGCAGCGTCAACATACGGGCACGCTCACGCCTAGTCGCGCGCAAACACGTCGGCCGGATCCGCACCTGCAGCGAGGGCGCAGATGAGTTCGATCCGAGCGCACCACGGGGTGCGGTAGCCGGCCGACAACAGGCCTTGGCGGCGAACGTCCTCGTCGCCACCCGGTCCGGCGTAGTTGCCGCCGGTGGGGCCGGCGCCCGTTCGCGACGCCATGACGACGGGAACGCCGCGGCCGACCGCGGCGCCGAGTAGCGGCAGCCACGAGGATGGCGCGTGGCCGAGACCCATACCCGCGATCACCGCACCGTCCGCACCGTCGAGCGCAGCTTCGACCCAACGAGGCGAGCCACCGGCCACCGCGGTCAACAGCGGCACAACTGCGTCGGCTCGGGTGACCTCATAGTGGCGCGGACGCAGCGGATTCGACATGAAAGAAACACGTCCCTCGCGGACGTAGCCCACCGGACCGGAATTCGGCGACTGGAAGGCGGTCAACGACGCGCTGTGCACCTTGGCGACAGATGTCGCGCGGTGGATCGTCCCGGCGAAGACCACAAGCGCACCGCGACCTCGCGCGTCATCCGATGAAGCGACGAGCAAAGCGTCACGCAGGTTGGCCGGTCCGTCCGCCCCCGGCGTGAGGCTGGGACGCATGGCCCCGGTCAGCACCACCGGGGCGTCGGTGCGCAACACGAAACTGAGCATCGCGGCGGTCTCTTCCAGCGTGTCCGTGCCATGCGTGACGACCACACCGTCAGCAGTCTCAAGCTCTGCGTCGACACGCCGCCCCAGCTCCAACATCGCAGGTGGCGTGATGTCCCAGCTCGACCCGATCGATCCATCGACAGGCCGTGCTTCGACCCC
>DASSEQ010000135.1:0-11585 GCA_035695245.1 Mycobacteriales bacterium
CAGCGCGGCCTGTCCGCACACGGTCCGCCGTACGTTCTGGTCGACGCGACTGTGACGCGCTGGAACGACGCGCCCGCCCACGCGGCTGTCCTCCTCATCGCGCACGGGGCGGGCTGGACCGACCTGCTGCCCGGCCAGCGGCTCCAGCTTCGTGGCCGACTCGAGCGACCGCGCAGCGGCGACGGCTTGTCCGCGGTGCTGCTCGCCGCCGGGACCCCAAAACTCGTCGGACGGCCGCCATGGTGGCAACGCGTCGCTGGTTACGTCCGGGCTCGGCTTCGCCAAGCGTGCTCCGGGCTGCCACCCGACGCCCGTGGTCTCGTCCCGGGACTGGTCGTCGGCGACGTGTCGGCGATGCCGGCCTCGTTGACGGCGGCGTTCCGCACGAGTGGCCTGACGCACCTCAATGCGGTCAGTGGCGAGAACTGCGCCATCGTCCTTGCGACAGTGGCCGCAGTGCTGCGCCGCACGTTGTTGCGCCGCGGCTGGCGTTACGCGTTGTCGGCGACAGCCCTGGTCTCGTTCGTGGTGCTGGCCCGGCCGTCGCCGAGCGTGCTGCGAGCGGCGGTCATGGGCGGCGCTGCTCTCGCCGCGGGTGCCGCCGGCCGCCGATCCCAACCGGTCCCCTTGCTCGCCGGTGCGGTGCTGTTGCTGCTGCTCGTCGATCCCTTCCTCGCCCGAGCCCCCGGATTCGCGCTCTCGGTGCTCGCGACCGCAGCGATCGTCGTGGGTGCCCGGCCGCTGGCCGGCGCGCTCTCGCGGCGACTGCCGCGCCCGGTGGCGACAGCGATCGCTGTGCCTGCGGTCGCTCAAGTCGCGTGCACGCCGGTGCTCGTCGTCGTCTTCGGCCAGCTGTCGCCTTGGGCGGTGCCGGCGAACTTGTTGGCCGCTCCCGCCGTTGCTCCGGCCACCGTCGTCGGGGTGACCGCTGCGATCGTCGCAACGGTGTTGCTTCCGGTAGCGGCTGCGTTGTCCTGGGCGGCGGCGCTACCGGCCGCGTGGCTCGCTTTCGTGGCCCGAGGGTTTGCGGCACTTCCGGGTGCCAACGCACGACCCGCGCCGGCAGTGCTCCTGCTTCCTGTCGCCTTGCTCGTCATCAGCGTTGCGTGGCGCCGCCGATCGTCGCGGCTGCATGAAATGCTGGGCGCGTGGCCGCCGTGACCGTCGTGGTCGGGGACGAGGAGTTTCTTGTCGCCCGCGCGGTGCGTGCAGCGCTAGACGCTGCCGGTGCCGACGCCGAGGTGCACGAAGTCGAGTCGGGCGAGCTGGACGCCGCGCGGTTGGCGGAGCTCACATCGCCATCGCTGTTCGGTGATGCCCGGGTTGTCGTCGTACATGCCTTTCAGGATGCCGGCAAGGACCTCGTCGCGGCCCTGGCGGAGCTGGCGGCCGCGACCGACCTGGATGCCACCGTCGTTCTCGTGCACGCCGGTGGTGCCAAGGGCAAGGCGGCCCTCGAGGCGATGCGCGGCGCGGGAGCGCGGTTGGTCGACGTACCGAAGATCCGCTCGGCCCGCGACCGCGAGCAGTTCGTGGCCGACGAGGTGCGTGCGGCCGGCGGTGCGATCAGCCGAGAGGCCGTGACCGATCTCGTCGCCGCGTTGGGCGGCGACGTTCGCGAGCTGTCCACGGCATGCGTGCAACTGGTCTCCGACGTCGGCCCGCGGATCGACACCGAGCAAGTCGCGGCCTACTACCGCGGCCGGGCTGAGTCGAGCGGCTACGCCGTTGCCGACCGGGCCGTCGAGGGCGACGTGGCGGGCGCGCTGGAAACGTTGCGTTGGGCGGCCGCGACCGGCGTCGACCCTGTGCTCGTCAGCAGCTCGCTTGCGGCCAACCTGCGCACCATAGCGGCGGTCGCCTCCGCTGGACGCGCCTCGCCGGACGCGCTGGCCGGACCGCTCGGGATGCCTGCGTGGAAGATCCGCCGGGCTCAGGGCTGGGTGCGTCGGTGGCGTCCCGAGGCGCTGGTGGAAGCGGTGCAAGCGGTCGCGACCGCGGACGCGGACCTCAAGGGCGCCGCAGATGACGCGATGTACGCCGTCGAGCGGGCCGTGCTGACCGTTGCGAGTTGCGCGAGCCGATGACTGTTCCGTCGCCCGCGGCTGCGCCGCAGGGAAAGGCGCCGTTGTACTGGCGACTGCTCCGCCTGCGGCACCTGCATCCCAACGGCTGGCAGCGCGCGATTCTCGTCGAAGGCGTGTTGGCGCTGTCGCTGGTGCTCGTGCTGGCCGACGTCGCGTCGGCGTGGACGCTGCTCGTGCTGCCGCTCGCGTCAGCGCTGGTGGTGAAGGCGCACGACGTCCTGGTCGGCTTGCTGAGGAGCTGAGCCGGCGGCTGAGTGCGAGTGCGCGGTCAGCTGGCGCTGGTGAACCGCTTGGCCATCGCCGACTTGCGGTTGGCGGCCTGGTTCTTGTGGATGATGCCCTTGCTGGCGGCCTTGTCCAGCAGTCGCGAGGCACTGCGAAGCGCGGTGCCGGCGGCTGCGGCGTCGCCACCTTCGGCGGCCTCGCGGAAGCGGCGCACGGCGGTCTTGAGCTCGGACTTCACGTCCTTGTTGCGCAGCCGGCGACGCTCGTTGGTCCGGTTGCGCTTGATCTGCGACTTGATGTTGGCCACGCGGGATCTACCTCAAGGATTCGTGAAGTCGGCTGCTGCAGCGGACAAGCCTACCAGCGCCCAGCGAACCGCCGCCAACCGCAAATGATCATGGGGTTGTGCGTGCGACATGCCCGGCGCGTCGGCTCACGCCCCCATGATCGTTTGCAGCCAAGCGACGCCTGCCTTGGCCTGGGCGGCTTGGAAGGCCCGCACCGTCGGCAGGCCCGGTGGCGGCGGGAGAGCTGAATGCTCGGCGAGCATGCCGGTAAAGCCGGCGATCACTGCCGTCAGGGCGTCCTCATCCGCCCGCTGCACCAGACCGGATCGGGCCACATAGTCCTGCGGCGACGGGCCGCCTTGCATCGCCACGGCGGGCGCGGACGCAACGAGATCGAGCCACCGGGGCCCGCTCGACGCCCACGGCCAGTCGACCAGCCACGTTCGGCCGGCGCCGAGCAAGACGTTGTCCGCCCTCGTGTCGAGGTGCGCGAGATGATCCCCGGCGGCTGCGTCGACCGCGGCTGCCTCGAGGTCCCTCAGCCGGTCGAGGTTGCGGGCCGCCCACGGATCGACGGCATGCGCCGCCGCATCGGTCAGTTTCCGCCACCCCTGCCAGCGAGCGACATGCTCGGCGGCCGGCCGGACCGCGACTCCGCGCTGCGCCGAAACGGCGCGGGTCAGGGCGAGCATCTGGTCGAGCTCCTCGAGACGCCAGGGCAGTCCCGGCTGCCGGCCCTCGACGTCTTCGACCAACAGCGCCACCCATGGGTTCTCGTCGTACGACGCCAGCAGCCGCGGCACGGGCAGCGCCTCGGGAAGGACCTGCAGCACTGAGGCCTCGCGGCGATGCAGCGCCGGTGAGTCGGCGTTGGCATCAGCGGAGACCGCCTTGACGAAAGCGCGGGTGCCGTCAGCGCAGCGCAGCCGTGCAGCCACACCGGGGGAGAAGCCGCCGATCTGTGTTGTTGCCTGTGCGACCGGCGAGCCGAGCACGCCCTCCACCCACGCGTGGACCTCGGGCGGCAGGTCGTCGTACGGCACCCGCAGGCCCGCCGCGGCGGGCCCGGTTGACGTCGGTCGCATGCGACCATGGTGCGTGTCCACCGATCCGGCTCGCATCCGGAATTTCTGCATCATCGCCCACATCGACCATGGCAAGTCGACGCTGGCGGACCGGATGCTGGACCTCACCGGGCTCGTGGACAGCCGGCATATGCGCGCGCAGTACCTCGACAAGATGGACATCGAGCGCGAGCGCGGCATCACCATCAAGGCGCAGAACGTCCGGCTGCCGTGGAAGCACCGCGGTGACGACTACGTGCTGCACCTCATCGACACTCCTGGCCACGTCGACTTCTCTTACGAAGTCAGCAGGTCGCTCGCTGCCTGTGAAGGCGCAATCCTGCTCGTCGACGCCGCGCAGGGCATCGAGGCGCAGACGCTCGCCAACCTCTATTTGGCGCTCGAGAACGACCTCCACATCATCCCGGTGCTCAACAAGATCGACCTTCCGGCGGCACAGCCGGAGAAGTACGCCGAGGAGCTTGCGCACATCATCGGCTGTGATCCGGACACCGTGCTGCGGGTGAGCGCCAAGACCGGTGACGGCGTGCCGCAACTGCTGGACGAGGTGGTCGCGCAGGTGCCGCCACCGGTGGGCGACCCGCATGCGCCGGCCCGGGCGCTGATCTTCGACTCGGTTTACGACCAGTACCGCGGCGTCATCACCTACGTTCGCGTCGTCGATGGGCAGCTCACGACTCGCGACCGCTGCCTGATGATGTCGACCGGTGCGACGCACGAGACGCTCGAGGTCGGGGTCATCTCGCCGGAGCCGCGACCGACGAAGACGCTCGGTGTCGGTGAGGTCGGCTACGTCATCCCCGGTGTCAAGGAAGTGCGGCAAGCACGTGTCGGCGACACGATGACGTCGGCGTCGAAGCCCGCGACCCAGATGCTCGGCGGTTATCGCCATCCGAAGCCAATGGTCTACTCCGGGCTTTATCCGATCGACGGCTCCGACTATCCGGTGCTTCGCGATGCGTTGGACAAGCTGCAGCTCAACGATGCTGCGCTCCTCTATGAGCCTGAGACGTCGGTGGCGCTGGGTTTCGGATTCCGCTGCGGGTTCCTCGGCCTGCTGCACATGGAGATCGTGCGCGAACGTCTGGAGCGAGAGTTTGACCTGGCGCTGATCTCGACTGCCCCCAACGTCGTCTACCGCGTTGTGCTCGAGTCCGGCGAAGAGATGATCGTCACCAACCCGGCCGATTGGCCGAGCGGGCAGAAGATCGCCGAAGTCTTCGAACCGGTCGTCGATGCGATGGTGTTGCTGCCGAGTGACTACGTCGGGTCGGTGATGGAGCTGTGCCAGCAGCGCCGCGGCATGTTGAAAGGCATGGACTACCTGTCGGCCGACCGGGTCGAGCTGAAGTACGTGCTGCCGCTCGCCGAGATCATCTTCGACTTCTTCGACCAGCTGAAGTCACGCACGCGGGGCTACGCATCACTCGACTACGAGCCGGCCGGCGAGCAGTCGGCGCAGCTCGTGAAGGTCGACATCCTGCTGCAAGGCGAAACCGTCGACGCGTTCAGCGCGATCGTGCACAAGGACAAGTCCTACGCCTACGGCGTCGCCATGGTGTCGAAGCTGCGCGAGCTCATCCCGAGACAGCAGTTCGAAGTGCCGATCCAGGCTGCGATCGGCACCCGCGTCATTGCCCGCGAGAACATTCGCGCGATCCGCAAGGACGTCCTCGCCAAGTGCTACGGCGGTGACATCACCCGCAAGCGCAAGCTCCTCGAGAAGCAGAAAGAGGGCAAGCGGAGGATGAAGATGGTGGGGCGGGTCGAAGTCCCGCAAGAGGCCTTCATCGCTGCGCTGTCTACTACCCCCAAAGAGTCGTGAGCGTCGGCCGCCGGCCCCAGTTTGCTCGCTAAGAGCGAGAAGCTCGCTTCGCCTCGCTTTCGCTAATCGCTCGCAATTCCGGGGCCGCCGCCCGACACTCACGACGTGGGCACCACGTCTGAACCAACGTTTTGGCCTTTGCATGACCTGCGTTTGAAGACGGGGGCGTTGGAGCTTCGGTTGGCTTCGTTTGAGGATCTTGTTGCTCTTGCCTCTCTTGCTTTCGATGGGGTTCACGACCCGGCGTTCATGCCTTTTGGTGTGCCGTGGACGGATGCATCTCCGGACGAACGCGCGCGGTCGACCATGCAGTGGCACTGGCGGAGCTGGGCTGACCTCTCGCCGGAGGAGTGGCATCTCTCCTTTGTCGTTGTCACGGACGGCGCCGTCGTCGGGACGCAGGAGCTGACGGCCAAGCATTTCGCGGTGCGGCGAGAGGTGCACACCGGCTCCTGGCTCGGACGCGAGCATCAAGGCAAGGGCATCGGCAAACAGATGCGTGCTGCCGTGCTGCATCTTGCCTTCGTCGAACTCGGAGCTTTGTGGGCGACGACGGCGGCGTTCGAGGACAACCCTTCGTCGCTCGGCGTGACCCGGGGGCTGGGTTATCAGCCGGACGGGATGGACATCTTCGAGCGTCGTGGCGTCCCCGCGACGATGTTGCGCTACCGCCTGTCGCTCGCCGAGTGGGAGCAGACACCTCGGATCGAGGTCGTCGTCACTGGCCTCGACCCCTGCCGCCCTCTCCTCGGCGCCGCCTAGTGATCTTCGCGGCCGCGACCGCATTCTCGGCGTGTTGCCCCCTGATCTGGTCGTAGCAGCGAAGATCAGTCTGTGACCGCTCCGGTACGGCGCTTAGGAGCCGACGACCTGACCCTGGCCGACCCGACGCCGGGTATGCGCCGCGAACTCGCCTTTACCGCCCCCGGTCTCTGGGCCGGCCTTGTGCACACCGATCCGGGCGCCGCGAGCGGATGGCATCACCACGGCGAGCACGAGACGTCGCTCTTCGTCGTACACGGGTCGATGCGGATCGAGTTCGGCCTTGCCGGCGAGGAGTTCGTCGAGGCGGGACCCGGCGACTTCCTGCACGTGCCCGCACACACCGTGCATCGCGAGCTCAACCGCGGCACGGAGACGTCGACCGCCGTGATCGCCCGCGCTGGCAGCGGGGGCTCGCCCACCGTCAACGTCGCCGGCCCCGAGGGGACCTAGGCTGAGCGGCCTAGGCTGGGCTCGTGCCTTCGACGTTGCCGGAAGGCGGACCAGCCCCGGTCGACGGCGCGCTCCCGAACGAAGCCCTCGAGACCGTGCGATCGCGGCCCTTCGGCATCTACGTGCACGTGCCGTTCTGCGCGAGTCGCTGTGGCTACTGCGACTTCAACACCTATACGGCGGATGAGCTGGGGGGCGGCGGATCGCAAGCGGACTATGCCGACACCGCGATCCGCGAGCTCGAGCTGGCGAGGCGGATCCTCGGCGACCGACCCGGTCCGGTCGAGACGGTGTTTTTCGGGGGTGGCACGCCGACGCTGTTGCCGGCCGATGACCTGGTGCGCATCGTGGACCGGGTCGACGCGTTGTTCGGGCTCGCCGACGAGGTCGAGGTCACGACCGAGGCCAATCCCGAGTCGATCGGCCTCGACGGACTTCAGCGTCTCCGTGCCGGCGGCTTCACCCGTGTCTCGTTCGGCATGCAGTCGGCGGCTGAGCATGTGCTCAGCGTGCTCGACCGTCGGCACACGCCGGGGAGGGTGAAAGAAGCAGTCGGCGATGCGCATGCGGCCGGCTTCGAGCACGTCAATGTCGACCTCATCTACGGCACTCCCGGCGAGACCGACGCCGACTGGCAGCACTCGCTCGACGCGGCCATCGACACGGGCGTCGACCACGTTTCGGCGTATTCGCTCATCGTCGAGATCGGCACTCGCCTGGCGACGCGCATCAGCCGCGGCGAGCTGCCGATGCCCGACGACGATGCCGCCGCGGACCGCTACCTGATCGCCGATGACACGTTGAGCCACAACGGGTTCGAGTGGTACGAGGTGAGCAACTGGGCGCGATCGCCGGCCGCGCGGTCGCGGCACAACTTGCTGTATTGGACCGGCGGCGACTGGTGGGGGATCGGTCCCGGAGCCCATAGCCACGTCGGCGGTGTGCGCTGGTGGAACGTCAAGCATCCGTCGGTCTACGCACAGCGCCTCAGCGACGGCGAGTCTCCGGCCCTCGGCCGCGAGCAACTCGACGCCGACGCACGTCGCCTGGAGGACGTCATGCTCAGGCTGCGGCTGCGCGAAGGGCTGCCGCTCCATGTGTTGGACGATCGTGGTCGAGCCGCTGCCGCCGTCGCGCGCGACGACGGGTTGCTGGCACCCACGTCGTACGACGAGGGCGTGGCGGTCCTCACCTTGCGCGGCCGGCTGCTCGCCGACGCGGTGGTTCGCGACCTCCTCGGCTAGGCGTGGAACGGCGTCGACGTGGGCGCCACTTTTTCGCCGATCATGCACAAGTACGTCGTCCCGAGGGCTTTCAACGACGCAGATGTGCATGATCGGCGGGAGGCGAGCCGAGGCGTGGCGGACCCCGTATCATTGGCACTCGGAACGCCCGAGTGCCAATTCGATGCTTTCGGCGGGAGGTGGGGCGCATGCTCGACGACCGCAAGCTCGAGGTCTTGCGCGCCATCGTCGAGGACTATGTCTCGACCAACGAACCCGTGGGCTCGAAGTCGCTGGTGGACCGGCATCAGCTCGGCGTGTCGCCGGCCACGATTCGCAACGACATGGCCGCCCTCGAGGAGGAGGGCTACATCGCCCAGCCGCACACCTCAGCCGGTCGGGTGCCGACGGACAAGGGTTATCGCCTCTTCGTCGACCGGCTGTCGTCGGTGAAGCCGCTGTCCGGCGCGGAGCGGCGGGCGATCGAGTCGTTCCTCGGTGGCGCCATCGATCTCGACGATGTCGTGCATCGCACTGTGCGACTCCTGGCGCAACTCACGCATCAGGTCGCGGTAGTGCAATATCCGTCGCTTTCGCGGTCGTCGGTGCGTCACCTGGAGCTCGTGCGGCTGTCCGACACGCGCGTGCTCGTCGTGCTCATCACGGACACCGGTCGGGTCGAGCAGCGCGTCGTCGATCTTCCGTCGCCGCTGACCGAGGAGGCGCTTTCCGACCTGCGCGGCCGGTTCAACGCGAAAGTTGCCGGCCGGCATCTGTCCGAGGCGACCTCGCTGCTCGGGGATCTGCCCGAGGGCGTTGTGCCGGAGGTGCGACCCAACGCGATCGCGATCCTGTCGACGGTGCTCGAGACGTTGGTCGACCATCCCGAGGAGCGCGTCGTGCTGGCGGGCACGGCCAACCTCGCCCGCAGTGCAGCGCTCGACTTCCCTGGCACGATCCGTCCGGTTCTCGAGGCGCTGGAGGAGCAGGTTGTTCTGCTCCGCCTGTTCGGAGAGGTCACCGACGCGCAGACGATTCGCGTGAGCATCGGCGGCGAGATCCTGCACGAGGGACTGCAGTCGACGTCGGTCGTGTCCGCGGGTTACGGGCTGCAGACCGCGCTCGGCGGCCTCGGCGTCCTCGGTCCGATGCGCATGGACTACCCCGGCACGATGGGTGCGGTGCGTGCGGTCGCCCGCTACGTCGGCCAGATCCTGGCCGAAGGCTGAGCAGCGGATGCCACCTCGCGACTACTACGCCATTCTTGGCGTCTCGCCCCACGCGACTGCCGACGACATAAAGAAGGCCTACCGCAAGCTGGCGCGGCAGCTGCACCCTGACGTCAATCCTTCACCGGAGGCCCAGGAGCGGTTCAAAGAAGTTACTGCCGCTTACGAGGTGCTGTCGGACCCGCAGAAGCGGGAGATCGTCGACCTCGGCGGTGACCCGCTCGCGGCCGGCGCCGGCATGGGGGGTGCGGCCGGCAACCCGTTCGGCGGCTTCGCCGACATCATGGATGCGTTCTTCGGCGGCGCGACCGGCACCAGGGGTGGCCCGAGGTCGCGCGTGCGTCCCGGAGCGGACGCGTTGCTTCACCTCGACCTCGACCTCGCTGAGGCCGCGTTCGGCACAACTCGCGAGCTGACCATCGACACGGCCGTGTTGTGTGCGATGTGCAACGGTGCCGGCACCGCGCCGGGCACGCATCCGGAGACATGTGGCACCTGCGGCGGCCGGGGCGAGGTGCAGAGCGTGCAGCGGTCGTTCCTCGGCCAGCTGGTCACGTCGCGGACCTGTCCGGAGTGCCACGGTGTCGGCAGCCGCATCCGGCATCCGTGCCCGGACTGTGCCGGCGAGGGTCGGGTCCGGTCGCGCCGCACGTTGACGGTCAAGATCCCGCCCGGCGTTTCGCACGGGTTGCGCATCCGTCACTCCGGCGAGGGCGAAGTTGGGCCCGGCGGTGGTCCTCCCGGCGACTTGTACGTCGAGATCCACGAGCGGCCGCATCCGGTGTTCACCCGCGACGGTGACGACCTGCATTGCCACTTCGCCTTGCCGATGACCGCAGCTGCACTCGGCACGACCGTCAAGCTGGAGACGTTGGACGGCGAAGAGACGGTCGACGTGGCGCCGGGCACGCAGTCCGGCACGGTCGTCACGTTGCGAGCGCGCGGCGTGCCGCATCTGTCCCGCGGGGTCGGTCGCGGCGACCTGCATGTGCATCTCGATGTGGAGACGCCGACGCGGCTGGACCCGGAACAAGAACAGTTGCTGCGCGAGCTGGCTCGCCTGCGTGGTGAGGAGCACGCCGAGATCTCGGTGACCACCGTCAACAACGGGGGCGGACTTTTCTCGCGGCTGCGCGACGCCTTCAAGTGACGGCGCCGACATGACGCCGCCCCTGTTCTATGTCTCAGCCGATCAGCTTGCTGATGATCCGGTCGTCGTCAGTGGTGATGAAGGGCGGCATGCCGCCGTCGTACGACGGATCCGTGTCGGCGAAGTGGTGATGGTAGGCGACGGTGCCGGCAACGTGGTGCACGGCAGCGTCACCGAAGTGCAACGCGCCAAGGTGAGCGTCGGTGTGCAACGACGCGAGACCACGCCGCGCCACGACCCGACCTTCGTCGTCGCGCAGGCGATGGCCAAGGGCGGTCGCGATGAAGACGCCGTAGAGACGATGACCGAGGTCGGTGTCGATGAGGTCATCGGCTGGGAGGCGGCGCGTTGTGTGGCGCGTTGGACTGATCGCAGCGTGACGCGATGGTCGACCACTGCTCGCGCCGCGGCCAAACAGTCTCGGCGGTCCTGGGTTCCTGTCGTCACCGGGCCGGCGTCGACGTCGCAGCTTGCGCAGCGGCTCGAATCCGCCACTCTCGGCATCGTCCTGCACGAGGTAGCCGACCGGTCGTTGTCTTCAGTCACGGTGCCCGCGCACGGTGACGTCGTCATTGCGATCGGTCCTGAAGGCGGCATTGCCGACGACGAGCTCGAAACGCTGGCGAGCGCCGGCGCGATCGCCTGCCGACTGGGCAGCGAGGTCTTGCGCACGTCGACCGCCGGCGTGGCCGCGCTCAGCGTCCTGTCCGCAGCCACCAGGTGGAAGTGACGCTCACCAGCTGACGGCGGTCAGTTGCACGGACGGCGTCAGCTTCGTGGGAGCCGGGCTGCCACTTGTCCATCGCCAGACGTTGCCGTTGATGTCGCTCAGCAGCACCGCCTGACCGTCTTGCGTGACAGCCAGCTCGGCGGGCGTGCCCGAGATCGCGACGCTGAACGCGGTCGTCATCGTCTGCCCGGTGCAGCGCACGACCGAGATCGCGTTGCCGTCTTGTTGCGCCAGCCACATCGCACCGCCGGAGTCCAGCTGCAGATCCTGCGGCAGGCCGGTCGTCGGTTGGGTGCACTGGCTCGCGGTGGAGTCACTCTCACTGGAGGCGGTGAACGCACTCCACCGGACCGGACCGGCAGAGTTTCCGGTCCGCAGCACGGCGTCGATGTGCAGGTCGTCGGCCTCCCAGGACGGGTTGCCGAGGATCACTGGCGGGAACGACGGGAACGCGATCGTGTGCGATGTGTTGGTCCCGAGCACCGTGCTCACGAGCAGGCCCTGCGGTTGGTTGCCGACCTGCTGGCAC
>DASSEQ010000136.1:0-25973 GCA_035695245.1 Mycobacteriales bacterium
GTTGCGCTCCGCGCAACGGTCCAGGAAGCGCTGCAGCCGCTCCCGGTTGGCCAGGCCGGTGAGCGCGTCGTGCAGGGCCTGGTGCTCGAGCTGCTCCTCGGTCGCCGCCCGGTCGGTGACGTCGGTCGCGACGACGAGGCCTGCGTCGTCGGTGTCGCTCGAAGGCAGGCAGGACACGTCGTAGACCCGCCCGCCGAGCGGGAGCCGGCCCGCCCACGGCCGACCGGCGCTCGCCGCCTGGACGGCCTCCGCTCCGGGCGGCCCGAGCAGCTCGGCCACCGACCGCCCCACCAGAGCGGTCGTCGGGTCGCCGAGCGCCGCTAGCTCGCGCCCTTCGGCGAGGGTTACGACGCCGTCATGGTCGAAGGCCAGCAACAGGATCGGCGCGGCGGCGAGCACCGCGCGCATGCGTTCCTGGGTCTCGCGCAGAGCGGCCTCGGCCGCGCGCAGCTCGGTGATCTCGTTGGTGACGCCCACCAGGCGAAGCGGCCGGCCGGCCTCGTCGTGGACCGGCCGGCCCCGGGCGGCCTGCCAGTGGACGCTGCCGTCCGGGCCGATCGTGCGGTATTCGCAGACGAAGTCCTCGCCGGTGGCGAAGGAGTCCACCGCAGTCGCGTTGAGCCGCTCGCGGTCGTCGCGATGGACGATCGAGAAGAAGTCGTCGGTGCCGACATGGCCGCTCCCCGCGCTGGCGTTCGGGCCGAACAGCTGCAGGGCGCCGCCGGTGAAGTGGAACCTGTTGGTCGTTAGGTCGAGGACCCAGGTGACGGCGCGTCCGCTCTCGAGCGCGAAGGCGAACAGCACCGAGGCGTCGCTGTCGCTGGGCGGTTGCCCGCCGTCCCCCGTGCCCGGGTGAACCCCGGGTGTCGTCATGAGCATCACCCTGCTGGTCGGCGATCGACGGCCATTATCCGGGGTCGCTCCGCCCGCCCGCCAGGGCCCAGGTGGGCCATTCGGGGTCCGGGCTCGAGCCTGTACTTGCGGACGCAATAAACGTGCCGTACAGTTAGTTGCGTAGACAACGGTTCTCGGGAGTGCCCCCGGGTAGACCGTCGGAAGCCACCATCGAAGGAGCACCCTCATGAGCGAGACCCTCACCCCGGCCATCACCGACCTGACCGGTGACTACCGGATCGACACCGCGCACACCCGTATCGGCTTCGTCGCGCGGCACGCGATGGTGTCCAAGGTGCGCGGCACCTTCAAGCGGTTCGAAGGCCGTGCCCACCTCGACCAGGCCGACCCCACCAAGTCCACCGCGACGGTCACGATCGACATCGCCAGCATCGACACCGGCACCGAGCAGCGCGACGCGCACCTGCGCACCAACGACTTCTTCGATGCGCCCAACCACCCGACGATGACCTTCCAGAGCACGAAGGTCGAGAAGGTCGACGACGACACCTACCGGATGACCGGCGACCTCACGCTCAAGGGCGTCACCAAGCCGGTGACGGTGGAGTGGGAGCACACGGGCACCTCGAAGGACCCGATGGGCAACCTGCGGGCCGGCTTCGACGGCAAGGCGACCATCAACCGCAAGGACTGGGGCGTCGAGTGGAACGCGCCGCTCGAGACCGGCGGCGTCCTCGTCTCCGACAAGATCGTGCTGGAGTTCGACGTCTCCGCGATCAAGTCCGACGCCGCGAGCTGATCACCCGGGTGCCGGCTGGTCCTCCGTCGCGAGGACCAGCCGCAACGCCTCCACGACCGGCAGCCACGCCTCTTCGAGGTCCGTGTCGCTGCCGGTCGCGTGCGTTTCGTGGACGTGCAGGCGTACGACGCAGCCGGTGCTGACCGGTCGGATCGACCAGGTGAGGTAGGTCGCCGTACCGCTGCCGTCGGCGAGGACGTAGGACAGCAGCTCCGGCCCCCGCACGCACAGGACCTGCCCCTGCGAGCGCGGCAGGCCGGGCAGGCCGAAGCTCAGCGGCGCGTGCGGCTCCCACGACGAGTCGAGCCGCAGGCCGTGCAGGTAGCGCGCGGCCGTCTCCGGGCAGGTCAGCGCCGACCAGACCCGCGTGGCGCACGCCGTCGTGAGCAGGTGGAAGGTGTCGGACGCGACCGGGTCCCGTGGCGTGGCGACGGCGACCACCTCCTCGACGCTGACCAGACGAAGTCTCGCCGCCGCCGACCGGCCGCGTGGCCCTTTCCGGAATTTGCCTAGGGTGGCGGGATGCCGCGGGTGCAGCACGTCGTCCTGTTCCGCTTCCGACCCGGCTTGTCCGCCGCGGAGGAGGCCGAGCTGGTTGCGATGGTGCGGGGCTGGCCCGCGGATATCGGCGGCTTCCGTACGTTGCGCTTCGGTCGCGACACCAGCGGCCGCGCCGCCGGGTGGGAGTGGCTGCTGCTGCAGGAGTTCGACGACGAGGCGACGTTGCGCGCCTACCAGGACCATCCCGCGCACCAGCGTTTCGTCGGCTGGATCAAGGACCACGGCCGCGAGCTGATCGCGTTCGACTACCCCCTCGATGCCGAGAGCTCGATCGTCGAGACCGGTCCGTAGGCCTCAGCCCGGGCGCCGCCGCCCGGCGGCGATGGACGCTCCGGCGAGCAGGACGACCAGCGTCGCGGCGACCACCGCGACCGCGTCGGGACCGCCGTGCGAGCTGCTGCTTCCTTCTGGTCGGGCAGCGAGCGGGGTGGGACCGGCCGTGCCGGGGGCGCGGGGTGTCCTCGCGCCGCCGCGCGGCGTCGACGCGGCGGGAGCCTCGATGCCGAGGCTCAACGGTGCCTGAGACGTGCTCGGCGAGGCGGTCGGAGCAGAGCCGGGGCCGGTGCGCATGGTGGCGTGGTGGGGCGTGGCTGCGGCCGGTCCGGGCGCCGGTGCCGCCGCGCCCGTGCTCTGCGCGGTCGCACCGGTCGGCGCGGCTCGCGGCGCGTGCAGCCGGAGCGCGGCCCCGGCGTCGATGAGCCCGTGCCCTGCGCCCGACAGCGGTCGAGCGGTCGCCTCGAGCGCCTGCACGACGCCGGCCGCGCCACGGCCGGGCGCCTGAGCCAGCAGCAGTGCGGCCACGCCCGCGACGTGCGGCGTCGCCATCGACGTCCCCTGCAGCAGCCCGTAGGTGTCGTGCGGGGTCGTGGACAGGATGCAGGTCTGCGGCGTGCATCCGCTGCTGCTCGCGTCGCCGCCCGGCGCGGCCAGCGCGACCGAACCGCCGTAGTCGGAGTAGGACGCCAGCTGACCGTCCGGACCGGTCGCCGCGACGAGCAGCACGCCCTGGCCGTAGGAGTCGGTGAGCGGCAGCGCCTGGTTGCCCGCGGCCACCGCGACGACGACGCCGGTGGCTGCGGCCGCCTCGATCGCGGAGGTCACGTCGGAGTCCTGGAAGACCAGCGGCACCAGGTCGCCGATCGAGAGGTTGATGACCCGCGCGCCGTGCGCGGTCGCGAAGCGGATGCCGGCCGCGATGTCGGTGCCGGAACCTGAGCAGTCGCCGGAGGACGGGTCGTAGGTGAGGGCCTGCACGGCCAGGATCCGGGCAGCGGGCGCCACCCCGTAACGGGACGAGGCGATCGTGCCCGAGACGTGGGTGCCGTGGATGCAGGCGTCGGGGGCGTAGGTGCGGTCGCGGCAGGTGCCGTTGCCGTTGACGCAGTAGGCCTCGTCGAAGACCCGCCCGCCGAAGTCGGGATGCGTCGGGTCGACCCAGGTGTCGACGACGGCGACGGTGACCCCGGCGCCGTCACGCCCCAGCCCCTGGGCGGCCGTGATGTCGGCCTGCTGGAAGTTCCAGGTCCGCGGCTGGGTCGCTGCGTGCGCGGCCGCGGCCGGCGCGAGCAGCGCTGCGGTCGAGGCGAGCGTGACGCAGCCGGCGATGGCGGTACGTCGTACGCCCCGCCGGATCCGTCGCGCCGCGCCGATCATCGTGTTCAAGGATTCTTCGTCCCGGGTCGGATTCCTCTCGCACGGGCGAGAACGGTGGGCGGGCCGGGCCGGGGCCGTTGCGCCGTCGGGTGTCTCGTAGCAGGCTGCGCGCCAGGCCGGCACGGTGCCGGTCGACTGCCTCGGGAGGGCGCATGAAGGTCGACCCGGACGCCGCGGGGCTCGACGCTGGCCGGCTGTCGCGCATCGGCGAGCACATCGCGTCGCGCTACATCGGGCCCGGCAAGATCGCCGGTTGCCACGTGGCCGTCGCCCGGCACGGTGCGGTCGGCTACTCGCAGCCCTTCGGGCTCATGGACGCTGAGCGGGGCGTGGCCGTCGGCGACGACACGATCTGGCGGATCTACTCGATGACCAAGCCGATCACCGGGGTCGCACTGATGACCCTCTACGAGCGTGGGCTCTTCCAGCTCGACGATCCCGTCGACCGGTTCATCCCGTCGTGGCGTGGGCTCCAGGTCGAGGAGCGGCAGTCCGACGGCTCGACCACCCTCGTCGACGCGGTGCGGCCGCCGTCGGTCAAGGACGTCCTCATGCACATGGCCGGGCTGGGCTTCGGCCTGCAGACCGGTACGGCCGAGGAGGGCGGCATCGCCCGGCCGACGATCATGCGGGACCCGGGCCTCACGTTGGAGAGGCTGGCCGACCGGGTTGCCGAGCGCCCGCTCGCCCACCAGCCCGGCACCCGCTGGGTCTACGGGCTGCAGACCGACATCTGCGCCCGGCTCGTCGAGGTGCTCTCGGGCCGGCGGTTCGACGACTACCTGCGCACCGAGATCTTCGAGCCGCTGGGCATGGCCGATACCGGCTTCACCGTGCCGGCGGAGTCGGCCGACCGGTTCGCGGGGCTCTACCGACGCGGTCCGGACAAGCGGTTCGCGTTGATGGAGGACGCGCAGCAGAGCTCCTACCTGCGGGAGCGGTCGTTCCTGTCCGGTGGTGGCGGGCTGGTGTCGACGACCGGCGACTACCTGCGGTTCGCGCAGATGCTGCTGAACGGCGGCGAGCTCGACGGGCGGCGGATCCTCGGCCGCAAGACGGTCGAGCTGATGACCGTCAACCACCTGCCCGGCGGCGCGGAGATGCGGGCGTTCTCGCTGCCCGGCGGCTACGGCGAAGTGGGCTTCGACGGCACCGGCTTCGGCCTGACGATGGCGATCGGGCTGGGTCCCGCGCGTACCGGCGTGATCGGCTCGGCCGGGGAGTTCATGTGGGGCGGCGCGGCGTCGACGATCTTCTGGGTCGACCCGAAGGAGGACATGGTCGTCGTCTTCATGACCCAGCTGATGCCGTCGGGGTCGTTCAACTTCCGTGGCCAGCTGAAGGCGCTGGTCTACCCCGCCATCGTCGACTGAGGTTCACGGGTCAGACTGACCGCGTGCGAGCCCGGCGGTGGTACGGCGTTTTGGCCGGTTTCGCGGTCGTTGCATGTGTTGCCGGGTGCGGGGACAGCTCCGGACATCCCGCGGTCTCTCGCGCCACGTCGGTGACGCCGACGGTCGCGGCATCGTCGTCGGCGTCTCCTGCCTCCGGCGCACCCTCGCCCGTTCCGATCGCGATTCACGAGATGCCCTGGCACCTGCCCGCTCCGGTCTCGCGCGCCGCCGCCGCCGTGGTCGGGAACTCCGTCGTGCTCGCCGGTGGACTGGTCGCAGGCACGTCGAGCACGCAGGTGCTGCAGGTTTCGATCCCCGACGGGCGGGTGCAGCCCGACGGGGTGCTGCACGCCCCGGTGCACGACGCCGCGGGTGCCGTCGTGGCGGGACGCCCGCTGGTGTTCGGCGGCGGCGCCGCCGCGACGATCGACGACGTGCAGGACGTCCACGGGCAGGTGGTCGCCCACCTGCCCACGCCACGGTCGGACGTCGTTGCGGTGGTGCACGGCGGCACGGCGTACGTCATCGGTGGCTACGACGGGCATGCGCCGCTCCGGGACGTGCTGGCGACGACCGACGGGCAGCACTTCCGCGTGGTGGCGCAGCTCCTCGCGGGGGTGCGCTATCCGTCGGTGGTTGTGGTCGGGAACGCGATCTACGTGCTCGGTGGCGAGACGAGCGGGGGCGACACGGCCGACGTGCAGCGGATCGACCTGGCGAACGGGCGGACCTCGGTCGTCGGGCACCTGCCGGCGCCGCTGGCGCATGCAGGGGCCGGGGCGATCGGCGACCGCATCGTGCTGGCGGGCGGGCGCCGGGCCGGCAGTCCGACGGCGCTCGTCGAGACGTACGACGTCCGCTCGGGAACCACGACGGCGGTCGGCTCGTTGCCCGAGGCGCTGACCGATCCCGCGTCGGCGGTCGTCGCCGGTGCGCTCTGGCTGTTCGGCGGAGAACACGGAAACCCGGTCGACACCGTGCTGCGCATCGGGTGAGGCGGCACCACTCGTGACAGCGCACCGAGGAGCACTCGTGTCCCGCCGCACCGTCCTGCTCGTCGCCTCGATCGCCGGCTCGCTCGTTCTCACCGGGTGCGGGGGCAGCAGCGGCGGCAGCCATCAGGCGACGAAGTCGAAGCCGCCGACGTCGACGGGCTCGACCCCGACCGCTACGCAGACGGCGACGACCGCGCCGACGTCGAGCGCGGCTGCGACCGGCGCACTCCCGGGCATGCCGGCCGTCCTCGACCCGCACGACATCTACGCCGCCGACCGCCCGGGGATGCTGAGCCCGGTGGTGGCGCACGACCGGCCGCTGATCTACGTGCCGAACTCCGGAAGCAACACGGTCGACGAGATCGACCCGACCACCTACCGGATCGTGCGGCACTTCGCGGTGGGCAGGCTGCCGCAGCACGTGGTGCCGTCGTGGGACCTGAAGACCTTGTGGGTCAACAACGACCAGGGCAACTCGCTCACGCCGATCGACCCGACCGACGGTGTGCCCGGCACGCCGGTGCCGGTCGACGACCCGTACAACCTCTACTTCACCCCCGACGGCCGCTACGCGATCGTGATGGCGGAACGCCTGCGGCGCATCGACTTCCGCGATCCGCACACGATGGCGTTGCACGACTCGACGCCGGTCCCGTGCAGGGGCGTGAACCACGCCGACTTCTCCGCCGACGGCCGTTACTTCATCGCCAGTTGCGAGTTCGACGGGCACCTGCTGAAGGTCGACACCGTCACTCACAAGGTGATCGGCACCCTCTTGCTGGCGCCCGGCGCGATGCCGCAGGACGTGAAGACGTCGCCGGACGGGTCGACGTTCTTCGTCGCCGACATGGCGTCGAACGGCGTGTGGATGATCGACGGCGCCACCTTCCGGGTGCGCGGCTTCGTGCCGACCGGGAAGGGCGCGCACGGCCTCTACGTCACCCGCGACTCTCGCGACCTGATCGTCACCAACCGGGGCGAGGGGTCGCTGTCGCTCTACGACTTCGCCGCCGGGCGCGTCGTCAAGAAGATCTGGATCCCCGGCGGCGGCAGCCCCGACATGGGTGGGGTGTCGGCGGACGGCAAGGTGTTCTGGGTGTCGGGCCGGTACAACTCGGTGGTCTACGCGATCTCGATCCCCGACGGCAAGCTGCTGGCGAAGATCCCGGTCGGCACCCAGCCGCACGGGCTGTGCGTCTTCCCCCAGCCGGGCCGCTACTCGCTGGGGCACACCGGCGTCTTCCGCTGAGCCGGGCCGCTCAGCGGCTCATCGATCGGACGGCGGCCCGTCGACGTTGACCACGACCGGGCCGTGGCCGCGGCGTACGAGAACCACCTCGGCGGTCTCGTCGCTGGAGTTGCCCTCGCGGTGCACGGTGCGGGCCGGCACGTGGACGAAGTCGCCGGCGGTGGCGTGCACCACCCCCGTCGAGGTCTCGACGTCGAAGGCGCCGCGGACGACGTAGACGATCGTGTCGTGCTCGCCGTGGTGGTGCCAGCCACCGATCGCGCCCGGCTCGGTGACCGCGGTGCCGGACCAGACGTCGTCGAGGACGACCGCCTCCCGGCGGACCATGCCTGGGGTGGGGTGACCGGGGCCGAGATCGGCTGCGCCGACCTTGGTCACGGGCGTCTCGGGCACGGCCGGATGCTATCGAGGGGACCCTCACCGTCGTTCCGGAGCTCCGCTTGCACCACGGCGGAATCCGGTCGCTCCGTAGGGGCGCGGCCTCGACGAAGAGATGATCGGAAGGGGAGAGAGATGTGGAGCGGGTGAGGGGAATCGAACCCCCACTGTCAGCTTGGGAAGCTGAACGTCTCCTGGCACTCGCTCGCACGTTTTGCCTGGTCAGCGGCCCTATTTGCCTTCCGCCATGATGATCGAGAAGGCGGTCGTGCCACATCTGTGCCACAACTGACGGCGTTCTGCGGTTCCTTGCGGTCTATCGGCGCGGGTGCCTCCGGCCGCGGCGAAGGCTGCGCCTGCAGTACGAGATCCGAGGGCGCACGGCGTCAGAAGACTCGAAGCCCGTAGTCAGCGGCGACTCGTTGCAAAGGCTCAAGGTCGAGGGTGATGGACATGGCGGTGTTCACCGTGATTTCTGCATCTTCAAAAACGGCCCAGCACTCCCAGTCGTCGTCGAGTCGAGAGAGGTAGCGGATGCCCTGGTAGGCGGCAAAGCCTTTGTCATCCGTGGCGTTGTACGCCCATTCGCTGATCATCCGGGTGACGCGCCGATCGGGACCCCTCACAGCGGCGATATCAAGATCGTCATGGCCCAGGGCTGAGAGGCCAGTGGCGAGCGTCGTCCGTAAGAACTCCCGAGTCGAACGGTGCTCTACGTCGAGGAAAGGTGCGTCAGCGGGCAGCGAGACGTTGACGGCAGACCGACGGTGCCTCCAGTCCGCCGGCACACGGCTGACATCCATGAAGCCCATCGCCTCCCACTCGTCTTTGACCACGCTAAGGAGGTGGGTGTCGGGACGGAATCTAGCCAGCGTCTCGCCGAAGCAGGCGGTGAGGGACGTCCCGAAGTAGAGCACTCGGTAGCTCCCGCTCGGGCTGTCGAACCTGTTGCCAGAGCGCGCGGTGCCGAGCATGGTCGGATCGGGGATTGGGGTGGTAAGAGGATCGGCACCTCGCCCGATCCTCCATAACGTCGCTGGCGGCGTGCGCGTGACTGGCCGCGGCTTAGCCACCGGCGATGTACGCCCTCGCAGCAATTAGCGCATCCCTGAGGTGACCGTCGCGGATCGCCGTCGCGGGCGCCACGTCATCGAGTTGCGGGTTCAAGCCGATGAACCAGGCGCGAATCGTGTGGGGACTCTCCTCCTCCTGCAATAGGTGGAACACCTGGAAAGCAAGGCGGAGGCGTTGTTCGGCTGGAGGCCGTGGCGAGCTGTCGCCGGAGGCCCATCGCCCGACAGTCTTTGGGTCGACATCTGCAATGTGCGCGACCAGCTTCTGCCCCAGCGTCTCCTGGAGGAACTGCACGATGTCCGGTAGTTCGAACTTCATCGCCCTGGCATGGGCGGCCTGTGCGGCCGAGGGCTTCGTTCGTGGCATTCAAGATCCCTTCATGGGGCGACCGCCGCTCGCGTAAACGGCTAGTGTAGCGCAGTCTCGCCATTGACACCATCTTCGTCACGAGGATTGTCCCCCCTTTGTCAGCGTCAATGTCTGCACGTTAGTACGGCTTACGGGTCTGTGTCTCGCAAGCCGCGGACACGCCTCGATCCCACGACCGAGCCCCTGCCGGTCCCAGTGGTCCTTTCTTCCGCAAAGACTGTGCAGTAGGTGCCGCTCCCGAATGTCCCGGCGCTAGGCGCCACGCACGGAGAGATCCCACTTCGGACAGTTGACGCTTTGCCTCATCGTTCCGTCCGGTAACGCAGGCACCGATCTGGCGGCAGGATGCAACCAACGGGTCGCTTGCGGCGTACCTGTCATGTGACCGATCTGCGGGGGACGTGATGAGCGGCCGGGCGCCGGAGGAGTTCGCCGACTTCGTCGGTGGCTGCCTGCCCGCGCTAATGCGGCTCGGGCACATGCTGACCGGGTCGCTGGACGCGGGGGAAGACCTGGTCCAGTCGGCCCTGGTGTCAACGCTAGCCGCATGGCCACGGGTCAGGTCCGACGGCGATCCGTTTCGCTACATCCGCCGGGTGATGATCAACAGCAATATCTCCGGCTGGCGGCGCTGGGGATCCCACGTCCGCTACACCGATCCCCGGACCGGCCCGGTGCTGACGAAGGAAGCCAAGCGATCGACCGGCTCGCCGTGCGCCGCGCCTTGGCGGCCCTGCCGGCTCGTCAGCGCACCGTGCTGGTGCTGCGCTACTACTGCGACCTCAGCGAGGCGGAGATCGCGGCGGAGATGGGATGCCGGCCCGGCACGGTCAAGAGCCAGGCGGCCCGAGGTCTCGCCACGCTGCGAGTGCGCCTGGGCGACTCAGACAACGCGACCTGGACGGCGCCCGCCGAGGAGGTGACGCAGTGAACGTCGAGGAACGCCTGATCGACACGCTGTCTGGTGACGACGACGCATGGGGCCAGCGCGCATGGTCCGACCCGGTCGGACGCGTCACCACGGCACTGCGCCGTCGGCGTCGCCACCGCGTCGGTGCGGGTCTGACCGCAGCGGCAGCCGTGGCCGCAGTCGCGGCGGCCGGGATCATGCAGTGGCCCGTCGGCAACGACGCCGTCGTCCTGCCCGCCGGACCGCCGCGGCAGCCCGCCGTCACCGAAACTCCGAGTCCGACACCACAAGAACTCGCGGCTGCCGCCATCGCGGCAGTTCACGCGGCTCAGCATGCCGCCGCCGAACGCGCGGCAGAGCAGGGAAACAGGGTCGTGTGCCCCGCATCGCCGCAGCCGATCACGAGCGACATGCAAGATCAGGCATTCGCAGCGGTCGTGTCCTACAACCGGCAGCAGGTCCAGGGCTTCGACCCATCGATGCTTCGGCGTGATCACGTCACGATTGCCTCGGACGATCCGCACCGCGGGAGTCAGGTCACCACGAACTGCGGGGCATTCGTTGCGACGCGCACCTTCGTCGTCTACACGACCCTGACCGACATCCGGCCGAGTGCGAGCCTGGCCCAGGGCGTCTATTACGTCAGCCGCACTGACGATGCGTTCCGGGTCTGGAGCCCGTCCGCCGTCCCTTCCAACGGCACCCGCGTCACCATCAGCTTGTGGCACTGCGGTGTGGAGCCGCTACGCATCGGCGACACGCTGTGGGAGGTCCGGGAGCCACCGTTCGATGCGACCAACGCCCCCGCATCGTTCAGCGGATCAGGAAGCGTCGTGAACGACGGCTCCACTCTCCGCTACACCGACGACAAAGGCGCGATCTTGACCTTCACAGTGGACGACGGGACATCGCCGCCGCCTTGCGCGTGAACACGTTCAGGCTGGCTTCGTGGCTTCGTGGCTTCGTGGCTTCGTGGCCAGGGAAGTACATCGAGTGCGTACGAGTACTCGCGGCTTCGAATGCTCCACGACCACCAAGACCGGGAAGCCGAATCCTCGGCGTGGTTCACTCGCCGGTCCAGGCGCCGACACAGCGGCAGAACACCGTCAGCCCCACCGCGCCGAGCAGGGTCATGGCCGCCATGCCGGCCATCGCGGTTCCACCGCGCCATGCGGGGGTCTGGCGTACGGCGACGGCGAGCCGAACGCGCGAGCGTGCTCCGTAGCAGGCAACGCTGCACGCGTCGGCGGCGCCCGGCCAGCGCCGACCCGGCTCAGCCGAGTCCAGCAGCGTCGCCAGCAACTCCTCGCCCCGATCCGTGCGCAGGTGCCGGGGCAAGACCCCCAGCAGCAGCCGACAGCGGCGCTCCAGGCCGGTCATGCCACGCTCCCGCCGGGCGCGGCGTGGGCCCGAAGCCGCCGCGCTGCAATCCCGGCCGTGGAACGGCGACGGTCCGTCTCCTCGGCCACCGTCCGTATCCCTGCAGCCGTCAGTCGGTAGTAGCGGCGCAGCCGACCGTCGACAACCTCCTCACGGTCGCGCTCCACCAGCCCCTCATCGGCCAGCCGGTCCAGCGCGCCGTACAGCGTCCCCGCCCGCAGCCGCACCCGCCCCGCGGAGATCTGCTCCACCTGCTGGATCACCCCGTAGCCGTGCGCCGGACCGTCTAGCAGCGCCACCAGCACCAGGTACGACTGCTCCTGCAACACCATGCCAACGTCATACATCGCCAAACTGACTATGGCAAGGATATGCTGCTCACCTGGTCGAGGTGAGGTCGCGACATGGACGGTCGACACCGTGACGCTGTGACGGTCGAGATCGCCTACGCGCTCGTGCCGTCGCTGCTCCTCGTGCTCTTCGTCGCCGGCGTGGTGGCCTTCTGCGCTACGGCACTGCACCTACAAGGCCAGCCCTGGTCAACCCTTGGCGCGATTGCGCTGGTCGCAGCTGCTGTCACGGCAGTCGTGCGCGCCGTGCTCGTGCTCGTGCGTGCTCACCACCGTGGGCTGTGATTCTGCGACGTGAGTGCGGACGCGGAACGAGAACGGGTTCTGCGCGCCCTTCGCGAACGTCGCAGTCGAGTAGCGGTCAGGGGATGGACGGCGGCCCGGTGGGTGGGGTGGCGATGCCGCCGAGCCCGAAGAAGAACTGGCTGCGGCCACCGGGGACCGCGACAAACAGCGACCACTCCCGACCTTCATAGCCGGGACTGGGTGAGGCCGCAGCCGTCCAGCACCAGGCGGCCGGCTCGGTAGTCGGCAAGTCCGGGAAGGCGTCCTTGCCCGGCGTCAGCCCCGGAGGCGGTCCGCCGATGTTGGTGCTGCGGACCGCGCCGAGCGTGGTCGCAGCCGCCGTGACTGGCCGTCCATCCAGCGCGTCATGGCACAGGGCATGTGCTGACACCTCTCCGGTGACGGGTCCAGCCGACGGCGAGTCGCTCGACGACCCGCCGCACGCGGGCGCGGCGCAGAACAGAAGAAGGACCCAGACCGCCGTCAGCCGCATCCTCGTCACGCCGCTTCGACGCGCGTACGCCGGTGAGTGGTTCCACCACCATCGCGAGAACACCCGGCAAGTCAACGCGATCAGCCTGCAACGATCGGCGCGTGACCGCGACGTACAACTGGCAGCGGCCGGTGCTGCGGATCGAACGGCGGGCCGGCGTCTCGATGCCACGCCGATGGCCTGCCACCATCCCGGCCGTCGCGCAGTTGCTGGACAGGGGCTCCGTCACCTGCTCGAGTAGCGTGCGACCCGGCGGATATGCAAGCGGGCGCGGGTCCGGCCTAGACGACGCTCGCGCCCTTGCGGCGGTTGCACGGCCCGCACAGGATCTGCAGGTTGTCCTCGGTGCTGCCGCCACCCATTGACACCGGAATGATGTGGTCGAACTGCAACTCCCCCGTGCTGCCGCATTCCCGGCAGGCGCCGCCGTCACGCTTCATGACGAGCAGTTTGACGTCGTCGGGGATAGCTCGGCGTTGTGTGGGGGCGGGCAGCTGTTGCATGGCGGCGATGCAGCGGGCGCGGTTGACGGTGTCCTCGCGGCGCAGCGCGCGGGTCACGAGCAGCGCGTGAACATCCTCCTGGCTTAGCCCCTCGTTGTCGGTGTACCAGCGGCCCGCGTAGCGCCAGTAAGTGCGCTCCCCCGTGGTCAGGTATTCGACAGGTTCCGACTCCGACCTGACTCGTGCCAAGTTAGTCACCCCGTGGCAGGCGGCTGAGCAGTTCTTCGGCGCCGCTGGTGATGGTGGGTTCGGCGGTGAGGGTGTGCCCGTCGATCTCGATGGTCACTGACTGCAGCGGGCGAAGGGTGCGGACCAGCTTTCTGATCGAGGCACTGGTGAGGTCTTGCAGGTGCCGGCTGATCGCGAGGGCGGCGAACACGATGGTCAGGTCGGGCTGCTGCTGCTCGAGGCGCTGCCGCAGGCGAGGCAGATCCGCTTGACGTTGACGGACTACGAGCCAACTGCCGCTGGCGCTGGCGTCTCCGGTCCGTCATTGTCATGCGACAGGTACTCGATCGCCGGTCCATCAGAGTCGCCGATGATCACTGCGGCTCGCGTGTAGTCAGGGAGACTCTCGCCTGGAGGTGCCATGACAGCCGCGTAGGAACCGCTAAAAAGACAGAAGGTCAACTTCTGAGACGCATTGTGCGAAGCCCACTGCGAGCGGACTGATGGGCCGTTAGGGCCTTGCCGCGTTTGCTGCCAGGAGACCAGTTGCCCCACAGTAGTTGGCCGAGCAAGAATTAGGCTACTTGTGGTGCCCATGCCCGCCAGGAACGGCTGTGCTGTGTCATGGCACGCCGTCTGTGCTTGCGGGGAACCGACAGCAGCATCAGTTTCGGTGCTCGTGTTCGCTGGAGGCCTAATGACGGCCTGATCAGTTCCTGAGCCCGCGCAGCCCGTGACGATAGCGGCGGCGGAAGCCAGTACGATTAATATTGTTGACCGCGACAGTTTTAGCATGATGAATTCTCCGCAGCTCGCCAAGTTGATGCTGTATTCCATCCCCCACATAGACCAGGATCTATGCTCCAGCCGTCAAAGCCGGCCCAATAGATCCATGATCCTTCATTGACCGTGTACCGCAGCGAGGTGTAAGTATGGCTTGGAATGACGGCGTTTACATCGTACGTTTCTAAGCCTGCCTGGAGCACGTTTGCTGTCATAACATTGCCGTTATAGTCAACGTAGCCCATGTCTGTGTAGTCCACGATCATGTGCCATTGCGACCCGCCTTGCCGCTTGAGTGTGAACGCATGGCCGACGGCACTCACGGGCCCAGAGTGGCCGAGCTCGTACCACGCCGAATATCCGTAGCCCCAATACCAATACTTCGTGTCATTGCTGCAGCGGTGCGCAGTCCCGATCTCTACCCAACCGCTTCCGAGTGGCGAGGACGACGGAAAGCGCGCCCATTCAGTCTGATACACGACGGGCGTCACATAGATGTTGGAGCAATTGCTTCCGGAACTGATGGTGAAAGGGCCATCCGAACGTGTGGCCGTTAGCCCCGAATAGGAAGTGCCGAGGCTGTGTTCTTCCGCGACGCTGTAATGACTAGTCGAGGGTATAGCGGCGGGGAGAATGGTTGGAGTGCGACCAACAACCGCGTATCCATCGGTCATTGCGCCTGCGATGGCGGTAGTCACTACTGTCGATGCCAAGATCACTCGAGCTAGCAGCCGTGTTCGTTTCATGCGATTCCCCCTCGTACTCGCCCTGGTGTGGCTAGGCTGTAGAGCCGCGACCTCCGCCTGCTAGCTCCCTGACCGAAGTAGTTGTGTGAGGAACTGAAGAGCCGACAACGGCTGTGAAGAGTTGCTGTCCCAGGGGGTCACGGACACTAGAGCGGAATCATCCGAGTTGGCAAGCACTTGCGCGATCTGCGTCGTTAGTCGCTCTTCGAGCGACGGTCGAGGCTGCGCTCCTTTGTCCTCACGACGACGAAGCGTGTCCGCGATCTTTTCCAACGCGGAAGCGATGGACGAAAGCGACTTCGCAATATCGCGCAGCCCCTCGGTCTGGTCGTCCTCGGACACGCCCGGCTCCCCGCTTGCGTCGGCCGCTTCTGCTACGTCGAGGGCCAACTGGCGCAGGACCCCAATCTGCTCTGACCCCAACTTCGTCGACAGTTCCGGCTGGTGAACCTCAATCATGCGCATCACAGCTCGTGCGAGATGGTGAACTCTTACCGGCCCGCCGACAGGGCCAGAGCCTGCATCTTCCAACGCATGTTGCAGCACAGTCTGCACCTCCGGCGAAACGCCCAGGGGGGCGAGTCGGCGATCAGCACCCGATAAACCGCCTGACGTGGATGCGACGCTGTCAGCAAGTGGGGAGCCCAGTTGGACCCCAGCGCCCTCAAGCAGACCAACCAGCAGATGCTCCAGCCCGACAGTAGACGCCCCCGAGCGCTCAGCCGCGCCGACGGCAAGAGCAACTACCCGCAGGGCGGCTGGCTCAAGATCTGTAAACATCAGACGATTAGACTGTGCGGCGACGAGTCAGCAGTCAATATTTCCGGCCTTCGGTCCGCAACAATCCGTGGCCTCTTGCAGAGCCGCGAGAACCCCCTTGATCTGCATCACGGGGGCGATCCTGTAGCAGCTATCAGTTGCGGGCAACTGCCCGTCATCGGGGCCTGCGTTCATTCGTGGAAGATCGTCGTTACGTCGCCCCTGGTTTTTGCGTCGCGGCGGGCACCGCATGCCCGGGCGGAAGGCCGAGGCGGACGGTGAGTCCGGCTCATGACGAACAACAGGCGCCAAGATCACGTGCCACCCGCGTGCCACATCTAGTGCCACGAATGGGCCTTCAGCGGGTTGTCGCGGTCATCAGCGGTCAGTGGACCGATCCGCCGAAACGAGCCGCTGACCTGCGCCTTTGCGCGATTTTGCAGGTCAATCGAGTGGAGCGGGTGAAGGGAATCGAACCCTCACTGTCAGCTTGGGAAGCTGATGTTCTGCCATTGAACTACACCCGCGAAGCCGCCCCGGAGGACGGCGTACGCCGGTCAGGATAGCCCGCGCGAACAACCTGCCGTGCCCTGTGTGCGGCGGCGTGGAACCGTCCACGCCGCTCGGTAGCCTGCTTCGGTGCTGATCTCCGATCGCGACCTGAAGGCGCTCATCGAGTCCGGGCGCGTCGGCCTTGATCCCTACGACCCTGCGCTCGTGCAGCCGTCGAGCGTCGACGTGCGACTCGACCGCTACTTCCGGGTGTTCGAGAACCACCGCTACCCGCACATCGACCCGTCGGAGGAGCAGCCGGAGCTGACGCGGCTGGTCGAGCCGGCCGGCGACGAGCCGTTCATCCTGCACCCGGGTGAGTTCGCGCTGGCGTCGACCTACGAAGTCGTGACGCTGCCCGACGACGTCGCGGCCCGCCTCGAGGGCAAGGCGCTCGATCTCGACACTCCGATCCCCACCCGTCACGGGTGGAAGCTGCTGGGTGAGGTCGGTGTCGGTGAGGCGGTCTTCGACGAGACCGGCGCCGAGTGCCGGGTCACGGCTATCGGCCCGGTGCTGGTCGGACGTCCGTGCTACCGGGTGGAGTTCTCCGACGGCACCGACATCGTCGCCGACGCGGAGCACTTGTGGTGGACGGCGACCAAGACCGAGCGCAGCCGCCACCGCAGCGACGGCTCGACCCGGACGACCCGTGACATCGCCGACCGGGTTCGCATCCGCGACGAGTGGAACCACCACGTGCCGATCGCAGGCCCCGTCCAGTACCCCACCCGTGACCTGCCGATCGATCCTTACGTCCTCGGGATCTGGCTCGGCGATGGGACGACTCAAGCCGATGTGACTGTTCATCCACGTGACCACGAGATCCTCGACCGCATCCGTGCCGCCGGTTACGGCGTCACTCCGACGTCGCGAGTGATGTCGTGGCGCGTGGGGGGCGCCCCACGCGTGCGGGATGCGCCTACGGGGCGCGACGCCGACAACGCGTCGCTGCACAGCACGCTGAAGGCGCTGCGGCTGCTGGGCGACAAGCGTGTGCCCGAGATCTACTTCGTCGCCGACATCGACCAGCGGCTCGCTCTCCTCCAGGGGCTGATGGACTCTGACGGCTGCATCGACGAGTTCGGCCGCTGTGAGTTCGTGTCCACGTGGGAAGTCCTGTCCGACGCGGTGGTCGAGCTGGCCGCGAGTCTCGGCCTGCGTCCGAAGAAGCGCAAGAAGCGCGCGATGCTCGACGGCATTGACTGCGGACCGGCCTACCAGGTGACGTTCAGCTCGCACATCCCGGTCTTCCGCCTGCAGCGCAAGCTGGACCGGCAGCTCCGCAAGGCGTTCCACCGGCATCGAGCGATCAGTGCGGTGGTCCCGGTGCCGTCCCGCGCCGTCCGTTGCATCGAGGTGTCCTCACCGTCGGGCATGTACCTCGCGGGCATGAGCTACATCCCGACACACAACTCGAGCCTTGGCCGTCTCGGTCTGCTCACGCACTCGACCGCCGGGTTCATCGATCCGGGGTTCAGCGGGCACATCACGCTCGAGCTGTCCAATGTCGCGACGCTGCCGATCAAGCTCTGGCCGGGCATGAAGGTCGGGCAGCTGTGCCTGTTCCAGATGTCCTCGCCCGCCGAGCATCCCTACGGTTCGGCGGTCTACGGCTCGCGCTACCAGGGCCAGCGCGGCCCGACGCCGTCGCGCTCCTGGCAGAACTTCAGCCGCACCGACACCCGCCGCGACTGACGCTGTTCTTCTTGCCGCACTACTGCCGCGGTGTGGGGGTTGTTGGAGATCGTTTGACCCCTACACGGCGGCAGTAGTGGGCCCGCGACGGGCTTACTCGTTCGTGGTGGGTGGTTCTTCGCCGACGTGCTGCTCGGGGGACTCGGGCGTCGAGGTCACCTGCATCGACTGGTCGTCGCCGAGGTCCGCGGCGCCCGGGCCATCGGCGGCTTCGTGCACCGTCTCGGTGTCCTCGGGGCGCCGGTTGCTCGGGTCGACCGCGGTCGGGCCGGCTTGCTCGCCCTCCGTCGTCGGCCCCGTCCCGGTCGACTGCTCCAACGGGCTGCGCGTCGTGTCGCCGCCGGGCGCGCCGGCGGACTCCCCGCCCGAGGACTCCCCGCCCGAGGACGCCCCGCCCGAGGACGCCCCGCCTGAGGACGCCCCGCCCGACGACCCGTTGCCCGAGGACCCGTTGCCGGCACCCACGGACGCAGGCACCTTCAGCGCCACCGAGTCGGCGAGGATCTGCGCGATGTCGATGACCTTGACGTTGCTCGCCTTGCCTTCGGCCTTCCGAGCGTTGACCGCGTCGTCGAGCATGATCAGGCAGTAGGGGCAGGAGGTGGCGACGATCTCTGCACCGGTGCCGAGGGCCTCGTCGGTGCGCTCGACGTTGATGCGCTTGCCGATCGTCTCCTCCATCCACATGCGCGCGCCGCCCGCGCCGCAGCAGAAGCCCCGGTTGCGGCAGCGCTTCATCTCGACCTGCTGGGTGCCGGGTACGGCGGAGATGACGTCGCGCGGCGGGTCGTAGACGTCGTTGTGCCGGCCGAGGAAGCAGGGGTCGTGGTAGGTGATCGTCTTCTCGAGCGGCGTCTCGGGCTTGATCCGGCCTTCGGCCACGAGCCTGCCGAGCAGCTGCGAGTGATGCACAACCTCGTAGTTGCCGCCGAGCGCGGGGTACTCGCGCCCGATCGTGTTGAAGCAGTGCGGGCAGGAGGCGATGATCTTCTTCACGCCGACACCGTCGAGCGTCTCGATGTTGGCCTTCGCCATCTCCTGGAAGAGGAACTCGTTGCCCAGCCGGCGGGCCGGGTCGCCGTTGCACGCCTCCTGCGGGCCGAGGATGGCGAACTTCACCCCGGCGTGGTGCAGCATCCGGGCCACCGACTGGGTGGACCGCCGCGCGCGATCGTCGAGGGCACCGGCACAGCCGACCCAGTAGAGGTACTCGACGTCGTCGGGGATCTGGTCGGTGACGACCGGGATCTCGAAGTCGACGCCCGCGGTCCACTCCAGGCGCATGTCGGCGCGCAGGCCCCACGGGTTGCCGTGCTGCTCGATGCCGCGCAGCATCACGCCCGCCTCGGACGGGAAGTCCGACTCGATCATCACCTGGTGGCGGCGCATGTCCGCGATGACGTCGACGTGCTCGATGTCGACGGGGCACTCCTCCACGCAGGCACCGCAGTTGGTGCACGCCCACAGCGCGTCGGGGTCGATCACCGGGCCGACGAGCGACGAGATCTCCGCTTCCTGCCCGTCCTCGCTGCCGGCCCCGGCCGGCGTGCCGATCAGCCGGTCGGCGCTGGCGAACATGTGGTCACGCAGGTTCGTGATGATGAGCTTCGGGTTGAGCGGCTTGCCGGTGTTCCAGGCCGGACACTTGTCCTGGCAGCGGCCGCACTCGGTGCAGGTGAGCAGGTCGAGCATCTGCTTGCGCGACAGGTCCTCGATCTTGCCGGCGCCGATGACCGGCTCCTCCTCCTCCATCAGGGCCTCGAGGTCCGGCGTGGTGTAGAGCGGTCCGAGCGCCTTCGGGTGTCGCTTCATCGCCGCGTTGAGCGGCGCGGTGAAGACGTGCATGTGCTTGGAGTAGAGGACGACGATCAGGAAGACCATGACCACCGCGACCTGGGCGATGATGAACGCCGTCGCGATGTCGAAGTTGGTGCCGGCGCCGAGCCCCCGCAGGCCCTCGCCGACCCCGCGGGACGCGAACGCCCACCAGCCGATCGAGTAGAACGGGAAGTCCTCCGGGTGCCCGTGGTGCGCGTCGGTCACCGCCCACTGCGCGCCGCGGTAGAGGAACAGCGTCGCGATCACGGCGAAGATGAGCCCGAGGACGATGTAGGCCTGGTCGGTGTGCGAGCCGTAGAAGCGCGAGCGCCGGTCGAGCTTCTTCGGTGAGCGCGCCATCCGGATCGCGGTGAAGATCACGATTGCGACCAGGACGGCCACGCCGAAGAAGTCCTCGAGGAACCCGAGCCAGTGCGAGCGACCGATCAGCGGCAACGCGAAGTCGCGGATCACGGTGGCGCCGTACGCCTCGAGGATCGTCGCGAACAGCACGATGAACGCCCAGAACGTGAACGCGTGCGCCCAGCCCGACAGCGGCCGCTTGAGCAGCTTGCGCTGGAAGAGCACGTCGACGAGCTCGCCGCGGATCAGCCCGGGGACGTCCTTCAGCCGGGCGGTGTCCGGCCGGCCGGTCCACACCAGCCTCGCCAGCCACTGGATCCGGTAGAACGCGACCGCGAACGCGAGCGCGGTGATTGCCCACGAGGCGACGAGTCGAGCGAGCACGCGAGTCTCCGTTCCATGTGCGGGTACGCGGCGGGGAGGAGGTGCCGCCGCGTACGGCGCCGGGGCGCGGCCAGCGTACGACGGTGCCCCGTGGATCACCCAACCCGGCGGGAATCTTCCCCGCTGGAGCGCTGATCGACAAGAAAGTTGAGTGGATCATGCGCAAGAGGAATTGACGGACCCCGACCGGTGGTTGACCATGAGTGACAGCGACTCAACCCTGAGCGGTCTGGAGCCGTCCGCGGTTCCGCCCACACCCGCACACCTGAAGGAGTGACCCCATGCCACGAGCGGTCGGCATCGACCTCGGCACAACCAACTCGGTGGTCTCCGTCCTCGAGGGCGGCGAGCCCACCGTCATCGCCAACGCCGAAGGCGCCCGCACCACCCCGTCCGTCGTCGCCTTCGCCAAGAACGGCGAGGTGCTGGTCGGCGAGGTGGCCAAGCGCCAGGCCGTCACCAACCCCGAGCGCACCATCCGCTCGGTCAAGCGCCACATGGGCACCGACTGGACCGTCGAGATCGACGGCAAGAAGTACACCGCCCAGGAGATCAGCGCCCGGGTCCTGCAGAAGCTCAAGCGCGACGCCGAGGCCTACCTCGGTGAGAACGTCACGGACGCGGTGATCACCGTGCCGGCCTACTTCTCCGACGCCGAGCGGCAGGCGACCAAGGAGGCCGGCGAGATCGCCGGCCTCAACGTGCTGCGCATCATCAACGAGCCGACGGCTGCGGCCCTGGCCTACGGCCTCGACAAGGAGAACGACCAGACGATCCTCGTCTTCGACCTCGGCGGCGGCACGTTCGACGTCTCGCTGCTGGAGATCGGCGAGGGTGTCATCGAGGTCAAGGCGACCAGCGGTGACAACCGCCTCGGCGGCGACGACTGGGACGAGCGCGTCGTCGAGCACCTGGTCACGACGTTCAAGAACGCCCACGGCATCGACCTGTCCAAGGACAAGATGGCCCTGCAGCGCCTGCGGGAGGCGGCGGAGAAGGCCAAGATCGAGCTGTCCAGCTCCGCCGAGACGACGATCAACCTGCCCTACATCACCGCGACGCAGGAAGGCCCGCTGCACCTCGAGGTCAACCTGTCGCGCGCGGAGTTCCAGCGGATGACCGCCGACCTGCTCGAGCGGTGCAAGGGCCCGTTCCAGCAGGCCGTCAAGGACGCCGGCATCGCCGTCGCCGACATCCACCACGTCGTGCTCGTCGGTGGCTCCACCCGGATGCCGGCCGTCGTCGACGTGGTCAAGGAGCTGACCGGCGGCAAGGAGCCCAACAAGGGCGTCAACCCCGACGAGGTCGTCGCGGTCGGCGCGGCCCTGCAGGCCGGTGTGCTCAAGGGCGAGGTCAAGGACGTCCTGCTCCTCGACGTCACCCCGCTGAGCCTCGGCATCGAGACCAAGGGCGGCATCTTCACCAAGCTCATCGAGCGCAACACCACGATCCCGACGAAGCGTTCGGAGATCTTCACCACGGCCGACGACAACCAGCCGTCGGTGCAGATCCAGGTGTTCCAGGGCGAGCGCGAGATCGCGGCCTACAACAAGAAGCTCGGCATGTTCGAGCTGACCGGGCTGCCGCCCGCACCGCGCGGCGTGCCGCAGATCGAGGTGACGTTCGACATCGACGCCAACGGCATCGTGCACGTCTCCGCCAAGGATCTCGGCACCGGCCGCGAGCAGTCGATGACGATCACCGGCGGTTCCGCACTGCCGCGCGACGACATCGAGCGGATGATGCGCGAGGCCGAGTCGCACGCCGAGGAGGACCGCCAGCGGCGCGAGGCCGCGGAGGCGCGCAACACCGCCGACACGCTCGTCTACCAGACCGAGAAGTTCCTCACCGACAACGCCGAGAAGGTCCCGGCCGACGTCAAGGGCGAGGTCGAGTCCGCGATCGCCGACGTGAAGAAGTCGCTCGAGGGCGACGACGCCGCCGCGATCCGGTCCGCGACCGAGCGGTTGTCGACGGTCAGCCAGAAGCTCGGGCAGGCGATGTACGCCGATGCGCAGTCCAGCGGCGCCGCGGGCGCCGGGGCGGCCGGCGACAGTGCCGGTGCGGCAGAGGACGAGGGCGTCGTCGACGCCGAGATCGTGGACGAGGACCGGGAGGGCGGTGCGGCGTGAGCCATCCCCACGACGCCGCGCGCTTCGCCCGCGCCGAGGGGACCCCGAAAGATCGACGGGATCCGGGCCACGGCGCAGACGAACCGGACGAGGAGCGCCCGCGCGTGACCGACAGGCGCCGCATCGATCCCGACACCGGGACGTTGCGGGTGCCGGTCCCGCCGAGCACGGATGAGGGGGTGGCCGCCGTCGACGAGGGGGCGGCCACCGGCCCGGCCGCGCTGCAGGTTGCCGACCTGGAGCGGCAGCTCGCCGAACGCACGGACGACCTGCAGCGCGTCAGCGCCGACTACGCCAACTACCGGCGTCGCGTCGACCGCGACCGGGCCGCCGTCGGGGAGCAGGCGCTGGCGAGCGTGCTCATCGGCCTGCTGCCCGTGCTCGACGACATCGAACGGGCGCGAGCCCACGGCGAGCTCGTCGGCGGCTTCCAGAAGGTCGCCGAGGGCCTCGAGGCCACGTTGAGCAAGCTCGGCCTGGAGGCGTTCGGGGAGGCGGGCGAGCCGTTCGACCCGACCGTCCACGAGGCGCTGATGCACCGGTTGTCGCCGGACGTCACCGAGACGACCTGCGTCGAGGTGCTGCAGCGCGGCTACCGCATCGGCGAGCGGGTGATCCGCCCGGCACGCGTCGCGGTGGCCGACCCCGAGCCGGCCGCGCCGGCGACGCCGACGAGCGAGGACGACGACGAGTAGGGCCAGCAGGACGAGAGGAGGGACGCCGGGATGAGCACTCGCGACTACATCGAGAAGGACTACTACGCCGCGCTCGGCGTCCCCAAGGACGCGTCGGCCGCGGAGATCAAGAAGGCCTACCGCAAGCTTGCGCGGCAGTACCACCCCGACGCCAACAAGGGCGACGCCAAGGCGGAGGAGAAGTTCAAGGAGATCTCCGAGGCCTACGCCGTCCTCTCCGACGAGACCAAGCGCAAGGAGTACGACGAGGCCCGCGCGCTGTTCTCCCGCGGCGGGTTCCGGGTGCCCGGCGGCGCCGGTGGTGCCGGCGGCTTCGACCTCGGGGACCTGTTCGGTGGCGGGGCGGGCGGTGCCGGCGGCGGGCTCGGCGACATCTTCGGCGGCATCTTCACCGGTGGCCGGCGTACGGCCGCACCGCGGCGGGGTGCCGACGTGGAGGCGGAGTCGACGCTGTCGTTCGCCGACGCGGTCTCCGGGGTCACGGTCCCGCTGCGGCTGCGCAGCCCGCACTCCTGCACGACGTGCAACGGCACCGGCGCTCGGCCGGGCACGGCGCCGCGGGTCTGCCCTACCTGCAGCGGCACCGGAGTGGTGTCGCGCGGCGCCGGCGGGTTCGCGTTCTCCGAGCCCTGTCGGGAGTGCCGCGGCCGCGGGTTGCTCGTCGACGACCCGTGCCCGACCTGCGGCGGCGGCGGGCAGACGATCAGCGAGCGGACCTTGCAGGTCCGCATCCCGGCAGGAGTTGCCGACGGCCAGCGGATCCGCCTGCGCGGCAAGGGCGAGCCGGGCGAGCGTGGCGGCCCGGCAGGTGACCTGCTGGTGCTGGTGCACGTGCAGCCCGACAAGGTCTTCGGGCGCAAGGGCGACCACCTGACGGTTACCGTGCCCGTGACGTTCCCCGAAGCGGCGCTCGGCGCGACGGTCAAGGTGCCGACGCTCGGAGGCGCGCCGGTCACCGTGAAGATCCCCGCCGGCACGTCGAGCGGCCGGGTGCTGCGCGTGCGCGGCAAGGGCGTCCCCAAGCGGTCGGCCGCCAAGACCGGCGACACGAGCGCCCGCGGCGACCTGCTGGTCACCGTCGAGGTCGCCGTGCCGCAGGAGCTCACCGACGAGGCACGCCAGGCGCTGGAGGCCTACGCCGCGGCGCAGCCCGAGGACCCGCGGGCCGACCTGACCGGGGCGGCCGGCCGTGGCTGACGTCCCCGGGGTGCCGCTGCCTGACGGTGTCGCCGAGACCGCGCCGATCTTCGTGATCTCGGTCGCGGCGCAGCTGTCCGGCATGCACCCGCAGACGCTTCGGCAGTACGACCGGATCGGCCTTGTGTCACCGGGCCGTGCGCCCGGCCGTGGCCGTCGCTACTCCGCCCGCGACATCGCCCAGCTCCGTGAGGTGCAGCGCTTGTCGCAGGAGGAGGGCGTCAACCTCGCCGGCGTCAAGCGCATCCTCGACCTCGACAACCACGTCCGGGCGCTGCGCCGCCGCATCGCCGAGCTGCAGGACGAGCTCGAAGCCAGCCGGCGCGAGGCGACCCGGCTGGCCGGCGACGTCGAGCGCAAGTACCGCCGTGACCTCGTGCCGGTGCCCGACGCCGGCCGGCAGGGCGCCGTCGTCGTCTGGCGGCCGCAGCCCCGCCGCTAGACCTCCCGCGAAGCCACCTCTCAGGAATGACGAATCCCATGGACTACAAGCTCACCACCCGCAGCCAGGAGGCACTGGCCGCCGCGGTGCGGGCCGCCGGCAACGCCGGCAACCCGGCCGTGGAGCCGGTCCACGTCCTGCTGGCGCTGCTCGACCAGGCCGACGGCACCGCCCGGCCGCTCCTCGAGGCGGTCGGCGCCCCGCTCGACACCGTGCAGAGCAAGGCGCAGGCGCTGGCCGGCCGGTTGCCGAGCGCGAGCGGCTCGACGGTCGCGAGCCCCAACCTGTCGCGGCAGTCGGCCGCGGTCATCAACGCCGCGTCCGACGAGGCGCGGTCGCTGGGCGACGACTACATCTCGACCGAGCACCTGCTCGTCGGCCTCGCGAAGGAGGGCGGCGAGACCGCGGCGCTGCTCCGCGAGGTCGGCGCGACGGCCGATGCGCTGCTCGGTGCCTTCACCCAGGTGCGCGGGCACCAGCGCGTCACCACCCCGGACCCCGAGTCGACCTACCAGGCGCTGGAGAAGTACGGCCGCGACCTGACGCAGGAAGCGCGCGACGGCAAGCTCGACCCGGTCATCGGCCGCGACTCCGAGATCCGCCGGGTGGTGCAGGTGCTGTCCCGGCGTACCAAGAACAACCCCGTCCTCATCGGCGAGCCCGGGGTCGGCAAGACGGCCGTGGTCGAGGGGCTGGCGCAGCGCATCGTCGCCGGCGACGTGCCGGAGTCCTTGCGGGGCAAGCGTTTGATCGCTCTCGACTTGGGCGCGATGCTCGCCGGGGCGAAGTACCGCGGCGAGTTCGAGGAGCGGCTCAAGGCGGTGCTCGACGAGATCAAGGCCAGCGACGGGCAGGTCGTCACCTTCATCGACGAGCTGCACACCGTGGTCGGCGCCGGTGCCACCGGCGACTCGGCCATGGACGCCGGCAACATGCTCAAGCCGATGCTGGCCCGCGGCGAGCTGCGGATGGTGGGCGCCACCACGCT
>DASSEQ010000137.1:0-9900 GCA_035695245.1 Mycobacteriales bacterium
CCACGGCCGTCGAGGCAGCTGGCCAGTTCTTCACCGATCGTGGCCGCTCCCGACAGCGGCAGGCCGTCATCGACGCCAACGCGGAACTGCGAGAGCGAGAGCTGATCAAGCTGGCGTCGCTGTCCGCAGCATTCGCGGAGACGTTGCGCCGGCGTGGTGTGACGGAGCCGGCCGCCAGCCTTGCGGCTGAGGCCGGCGTCGCCGTCTTCAAGGTCGCCTTCGCGCGTTGGATCAGCAAGGGCGCCAAGGAGTCATTCGGCGACCTCGTCAGGGATTCGCTCAAGGAGCTTCACGCTGTTGCCGGCCAGCTGTGACGGCCGTCGCCGAGCTTGCTTCACGCCGTTACCTGCGGATTGCCGCGTCGGCTCTGCGTCATTCCCTCAATCGGAATGGCGGGTACTTGTCTGTCAGCCCATAGAGGTACGCAGTCATCCGGACCCTCCACCGCATGTAGCCCGTCACGAAGTCGAACATCCCGCGCAGATATCGCCCGGTGAACGTGATGGGGGGGCGGCTACCGGGGTGGAGTGCGACGCGCAGGAGCGCATCTACCTTTCGCGTCCGTCTCGACGCCGCAAGGATGCTTGCATGGCTGACGAGGTGATCTTCGACGACGCGGTGCCGGTGATACGGGTGCACGACCTAGACGCAGCGATCGACCGCTACGGCCGGCTGGGTTTTTCCGTACGCAGGTACCAGGGCGATGCGCGGTACGCATTCGCCGACCGGGGCGGGGCGTCGCTGCACCTCAGCGAGTTGGCGGACCACGATCCGCCGCTCCCGAGCGTCGTCTACTTGTATGTCTCGGACGCGGATGCGTTGTTCACCGAGTGGTCCGAGAGGGGCATCGAGGGTCACTTTCACGAGCCGTTCGACACCGACTACGGCCTTCGCGAGTTCGTCTTCGTCGACTCTGACGGCACCCGACATCGCGTCGGATCACGCCTTAGCCGTGATAGCGCGTAGCGGCACCTCCCGACAGTTCACGAACGTGATCAACTTCGAGGCTTTGCGGCCGCAACTGAGCGGGGCGCTGCCGCCAGAGGCGCGAGGTTGATCACGTTCGTGAGTGAGAGAGAGCGCCGGCGTCTCGACGTCACGGTGGCGGTACTGATGACGCACGAGTTGCCATTACTCAGGGGAAGAGAATCCTCCCGTCAGGCGCGGAGCGGGACGCCGGGTAGGTCGGCGAAGGCGCCGCTGTCTGAGGAAACAACCAGTCGGTCGCGCGCTGCGGCGGTGGCCGCGATGATCAAATCGTGCGCGCCGCGCGGTTTGCCGGTGCGGCGGACGTGCGCGAGGAGTGTTGCGTGTGCGCGGGCGACCTGGACGTCGTAGTCCTCGATGGGAACGGTGTCCAAGACGCTGCGCACGAAGGCTGCGCGGGCTGGCCGCCGGGTGTCGTCGGCAAGTTCGACCCCCACGAGGAGTTCCGCGGCGGTGACCGCGGCGATCGCGACGTCGTCGTCATCGGCGATGAGCCGGTTGAGCTGGCGGCCGCGCCTTTCGGCGTCGATGAAGACGGTCGTGTCGAGAATCAGGCGGGCCACTGACGCTCCTGCGTCGTGAGTAGCTCGCGCACCTCGCTGAGATCGGCGACCCAGTCCTTATCCGGTCGGAAGTGACCGAGCAGCGCCTTGACCGCGGCGCCCGAGGTTCCAGCCGCGGGCTCGATACGGGCGATCACCCGTCCACCGCGGGTGACGAAGAACGTCTCGCCGTCCTTCTCGACCGCGGTCAGCAGTGCAGAGAATCCGCGGGCGGCGTCCGTGGCCGTGATCTCCTTCATCGGATCAGATTATCTGATTCACAGCCCATCGGCAACGTCGCCCCCAACAGCAAGAAACGCCGGCACGGCTGCATCAGCTTCGGGGCAATGGCTGAAGAAGAACGGCAACTACTCCGCGAGGATCTCGCGCATCGCGCCGTCCGCCGGGCGAATGTGTCGCGATAACTCTCGCCGCCGGGAAATCGCCATGTGTACTTGCGACTCGCGCGGCGGGCGAGGACGCCCGGGTGGCTTACCTCGATCTCTTCGTTGGTCAGGCCGGCGAATGCGCCATGGTCGACCTCGGCAAGCTCCTCGAAGACCGTCGTCGTCCGGTTGATCCGGCCGCCGATGATTGCTGCTGTCGAGTGTGCGCGTCCGTGCGCCACGGCAGCCGCACATGACAACGAGGTATGGGACGCGAGCACCTTCAACGACCCACAGATCTTCGCCGTCGTGACCACATGGACGGCGTGTCGCGCCTTGAAGTGGTCGTGGGCGCGAAGATCAGTGCCTACCCAACCGATTTCCGTCATTAGGGACGGGAGGTACTGTTCAGGCACATACCGGTCGGCTTAGGGCGACCGGAGAAGGGGCGGTTTATGGCCGATCTGACGTTGTCGCACGTCGGAAAGGTGTACGCCGACGGCACGAGGGCTGTAACCGATCTCTCCATCGACATTGGCGACGGCGAGTTCATGGTTTTCGTCGGCCCATCCGGCTGCGGCAAGACGACCGCCCTCCGTATGGTCGCCGGCCTCGAGTCGATCACCGAGGGAGAAGTGAGAATCGGCGACCGGGTCGTCAACAACCTTCCGCCCCGCGACCGCGACGTCGCGATGGTCTTCCAGTCCTACGCCCTCTATCCGCACATGACGGTGCGCGACAACATCGGTTTCTCGCTTGGGCTGCGCAAGATGGCGAAAGCCGAAATCAACCGGCGGGTCGAACACGCGGCCGACCTGCTCGGGCTCACCGAACACCTTGACCGCAAGCCCCGCAACCTGTCCGGCGGACAGCGGCAGCGGGTAGCGATGGGGCGGGTCATCGTTCGTCAACCGCAGGCATTTCTGATGGACGAGCCGCTGTCGAACTTGGACGCCAAGCTGCGGGTGCAGATGAGGGCGGAGATCGGTCGGCTGCAGCGTGACCTCGAGGTCACGACCATCTACGTGACGCATGACCAGACCGAGGCCATGACTCTTGGGGACCGCGTCGCCGTACTCAGAGGCGGAGTGCTGCAACAGCTCGCACCTCCGCAGGTGCTCTACGACCGCCCAGCGAACTTGTTCGTGGCTGGGTTCATCGGATCGCCCGCCATGAATGCGCTCGAAGGAGTGTTGGAGCGAGACGACGATCGTTACCTCATTCGCCTCGGCACTCAGTGGCTGAACATCCCGCCGCAAGTCACCCATGAACGTCCCGGACTTGCCGCGAGAGTCGGTCAGCCGACCATCGTCGGCATCCGTCCGGAGAACCTGCAAGAAGCGTCGACGGCAGGCCAGGCTGACGGCACATCCTTGACGGCGGTCGTCGAGCTCGTCGAGCCGTTGGGCGCCGACGTCATGGTGCATCTCTCCGCGGGGGTGCCACGGCCACAGGACCGGGCGGATCTCGCCGAAGCGGTGGGTGAACCGGGTGAGGTGGTCGCGTCCGTCCAGGACGAGACGCCGATGGTGGCCCGGTTCACGGCGCGCAGCAGCGTTGCGGTCGGCGACCGAGTCAGCGTCGCCGTCGACACTGAACGCTTGCATTTTTTCGACCCACATACCGGCATGGCCGTCTGGAAAGACTGACGTCGCCCACATTTATGAAAGGTCGTGCGCATGAACAGCAAACGCATCTACCTCGCCGCCTTCGCCGCGATTGCGATGGTAGGCGTTGCCGCTTGTGGCGGGTCCAGTAGCGGCACGAGTGCCAACGGTGGCACGCCGAGCGCATCATCATCCAGCGGCCTCGGTCACTTTGCCGGCGCGTCGTTCACAATCCTCGGTCAGTGGACCGGTGAGGAGCAGATGGCGTTCCAGAGCGTCATCGACGGTTTCGACAAGGCGACCGGCGCCAACGCGCAGTATTCGGCCGCGGCAGGTGGCGACGAGGCCAGCGTGCTCGGCGCGAAGGTCAACGGCGGCAACCCGCCTGACGTCGCGTTCGTTTCCCTCCCTGGCGCGCTTCAGCAGTACGCGAAGGCGGGCAAGCTCGTCGCGCTGAACGCAGCGGCACAGCAGGCGGTGTCTTCCAACTACTCGAGCGAGTGGGCAACGCTCGGCTCCTACAACGGGAAGGTGTACGGCGTCCCGTTCGACGCCTCGAACAAGTCAACCGTTTGGTACAACACCAAGCTGTTCAGCAACGCGGGCATCTCCAGCCCGCCCGCCGACTGGCCGTCGTTCGTCAAGGCGGCGCAGACGTTGCACGACTCGGGCGTCCCGACGCCGATCTCGGTCGGTGGTGGAGATGGCTGGACCCTCACTGACTGGTTCGAGAACGTCTATCTGCGCACAGCCGGCACCGACATGTACGACAAGCTGACCAAGCACCAGATCAAATGGACCGACCCGTCCGTGGCCAAGGCGTTGACGACTCTCAAGCAGGTCTGGGGCAACCGCAGCCTCATCGGGAGCCCGAGCAACGCACTGAAGGTCCCGTTCACCGGCTCTGTCGACAACACCTTCAAGGCCAATCCGACGTCGGGCATCGTCTACGAGGCGAGTTTCGTCGCCACCACCATCACCGGCGACAAGTTGCCGGCCAAGGTCGGCACGACGGCCAAGTTCTTCCCGTTCCCGTCGATCGACGGCTCGCAGCCGACGTTGGAGGCGGCGGGCGACTTCGCCGTCGCGTTCAGCAACAAGCCGGTCGTGCAGGCGTTCCTCCAGTACGTCGCGTCGCCGGAGGCAGCGAAAGCGTTGGTTTCCGCTGCCGGCAGCGGTTTCATCTCGGCGAACAAGAACCTGTCGACCAGCGCCTATCCGGACAGCACCCTTGCGCAGCTCGCGCAGCAACTTGTCTCGGTCGGCGACAACTTCCGGTTCGACATGTCCGACCAGGAACCGTCTGCGTTTGGCGGCACGCCGAACAAAGGCGAGTGGGCCGACCTGCAGTCCTTCCTCGCCAACGGCAACGTCAGCGCCGCGCAGCGGAAGCTCGAACACGACGCTGCCGCCGCAGGCTGATCCGGACCGGAACGTCGAGCAGCTATGTCGATCGCCGAGGTGAGGCCCACCGCTGGTCCGCCTGGCGCGCGGCGATGGCTCGCTTGGCTGTTCCTCGCGCCCGCGCTCATCATGCTCGTGGGCATCCTGGTCTATCCGCTGATCTATTCGATCGTTCGCAGCCTCTTCTCCGACACTCCGACCGGTGCGGTGAAGACGTTCGTCGGCCTGCACAACTACCGCGACGTCTTCACCGACAACCGGTCCTTACAGGCGGTGAAGAACAACGTCTACTGGATCGTCGTCGTACCGACGTTGATCACCATCCTCGGGTTGATCTTCGCCGTACTCACCGAACGCATCCGCTGGTCCGCTGTCTTCAAGACGGTGCTGTTCATGCCAATGGCGATCTCAGCGTTGGCATCCGGCATCACCTTCTCGCTGATCTACGCCGATCAACCCACTCGCGGACTCGGCAACGCGATCGCGATCGGCATCCACGACACGTTCTCTTCGGCGCATCCGTATCCCTCGGTGCAACCGCGGGATACGACCGTTCTTGCCGGCTCGGCCAGGACGGGCTACACATCGCGGCAGAGCTACTCCCCCGGCACGCCGGTGCTGCTCCCACTCGTCGGCCTCAAGCTCACGAACCCGCCGGCGTCTACCGCACAGGCGGTCGCGCCCACCAACGGAGTCGGCGTCTTCGGAGTCGTGTGGAACGACTTCCGGCTGGGCGGCGGCGGCCAAATCGGGGCCGTTGACGCGGGCGAGCGCGGTCTGGGCGGCATCCCCGTGCAGGCCGTGCGCGACGGCAAGGTCGTCGCCACGACGACCGCATCGTCGAACGGGCAGTTCTCGTTTCCCGCACTGACCTCCGGCAGCTACGAGCTGCGGCTGCCCTCGAGCGCGTTCGGCCAACCGTTCAACGGCTACTCGTGGCTCGGCTCGAACCTGATCACGCCGGCCATCATGATGGTCTACCTCTGGATCTACGCCGGCTTTGCAATGGTGCTCATCGCTGCGGGCATGGCGGCGATTCCCCGCGACGCTCTCGAAGCAGCGCGCGTCGACGGCGCCACTGAGTGGCAGGTCTTCCGTCGCATCACCGCGCCGTTGTTGACTCCGGTGCTGCTCGTCGTCTTCGTCACGCTCGCGATCAACGTGCTGAAGGTCTTCGACGTCGTCTACGTGCTGCAACAAGTGGCCGGCGGCAGCGCCGGCGTGGCCGACGTGCTCGCCGTGACGCTGTTCCGCGACTTCGGTAACCAGCAGTACGGCCTCGCCAGCGCGATCGGCGTCCTGCTCGTCGCCCTGGTCATCCCGGCGATGGTTCTCAACATCCGGCGCTTCCGCAGGGACCAGACATGACCACGCTCGTCGGATCCGACATCGTCACCGGCTCGATCCGCCGCGGCCCGGCGGCGCGGTTCGCGGCGCGCACGGGCGGCGGCGCTCTGCGGATCTTTCTCATCGTCGTCGCACTGCTCTGGCTCGTGCCGACCTTCGGCTTGCTCGTCGAGTCATTCCGCGACCCCGCGCAGTACGCCAACGGAGGCTGGTGGCAGGCGATCGCGCATCCCGCGCAGCTGACCGTGTCGAACTACTCGCAGCTGCTGAAGAACAGCTCCATCACGTCGGCGCTCCTGAACACGGTTTACATCTCGCTCCCGGCCACACTGCTGGTGATCCTGATCGGCGCGGCGGCAGGGTTCGCGTTCGCCTGGATCGACTTTCCTGGGCGCGACTGGTTGTTCCTGGTCGTCATCGCGTTGCTCGTGATCCCCATCCAGATCGCGCTCATCCCGGTCAGCAAGCTCTACACCTCGCTCGGCATCTCCGGCTCGCTGCTATCCGTCATCTTGTTCCACGTCGGCTTCGGCCTGCCGTTCGCAATCTTCCTGCTGCGCAACTACTTCGCCGGGATACCGAAGGACCTCCTCGAGGCCGCGCGAATGGACGGGGCGAGCGAGGCGAGAATTTTCTTCCGGATCGTGTTGCCGCTCGGCATGCCGGCCGTTGCCTCGCTGGGCATCTTCCAATTCCTGTGGGTCTGGAACGACCTGCTCGTCGCGCTCGTCTTCGCCAACCAGTCGAGCCAACCGATCACCGTGGCGCTCATCGACCAGACCCGGCAGTTCGGCAGCTCGATCGACATCCTCGCGCCCGGCGCGTTTCTCTCGCTCGTCATCCCGTTGGCCGTCTTCCTCGCCTTCCAACGCTTCTTCGTTCAAGGCGTCATGGCGGGCTCGGTGAAGTGAGCGCTTACGCTTCCGTCGCAGCAATGAGGCCAGTGAGCTGCTCCGAATCGGCGCCTTCGACCTCGACGACTTTGGTTCGGTTGCGCGCACCGCTGACCAGTCGCGCGTTTCGTCTCGGCACGTTGAACGCAGCTGCCAGCGACGCGAGCACCGCATCGTTGGCTTTGCCATCCGTTGCCGGCGCCGCCACCCGCACGACCAGGACAGGCGGTTCGCTCGAGCCGTACCGTCCGCCGACGCTCGTCCGTCTGGACGCCGGGTAAACGCGGACGATCACCCTCACGGTCTCATTGTGACCCCAGGCAAAAGCGCTGGCGGCGGCACAAGTCCGGAGACATCACAAGAGTGGGGCGGGCAGGACTCGAACCTGCGACCGAGGGATTATGAGGGTAAGGCTGATGGCTAACGCACCCTAAGAAAGTGCAAGAAGACCGTTGCGGCAGAACGACTTTTGGCCACGACTGCTTTACGCGGCTGCGAGCGGCTGCTACCGTTCGTCGCGCTGGTCGCGGTTCAAATCGCGGTTTCGCCAGAACTGAATAAGCACCACCGCTGCTCCCCTCCCCTACCTGAGGGCGCAAGCTGCCAAGACGATGGCTGAACAGCGGCGACAACCCATCCGTTGGGGTCGCCGCTTTCCTATGCGGCGGCTCCCATGAAAGGAGCGCCGCAATGGCACAACTCACCGACGCGCGCGGCACCGTCGATGGTGAGAACGACCGGCGTGCCACTGCCGCCGACGACATTGCCCAGCAACGCCAGGCGCTCGTAGATGCCTTCGACAGCACTCCGCCGGCTGACGAGCCCGACCAGCCCGCAGCGTCATCCCGTCGCCCCTCACCCGTGCCCCTCAGCCGCCTGCCGCAGCAACCCCTCCGCCGACGCGCGTCCGGTGCACCGCGCACCCTGACCGCCGCAGGTATGCCGCTGAACGGTCGCCGCGGAATCGCCGAGGCCTTCGCCGACGCGCTGCACGACGTCAGTGGCGTGAGTGGCGAGTTCCGCGCCCGGGTGGCGCGCTCTGAATGGAGCTACGCCGACAGCCGGACCCTCACGCTCGACGACGCCACCCGCAACAGCGAACTGATCGCCGCTGCCACCCAGCCGGACGAGTTGGTCGCGGCGGGTGGCCTCTGCTCGCCGGCGATGCCCTACTACGCCATCGACACCTGGGCCGTGGCCGACCGCCCCATCCGCGACAGCCTCACGCAGCTTGGCGCGCCACGCGGTGCCGTGACCTTCACTCCGCCGCCCGGCCTCGCTGACGTGGCAGGTGGCATCTCTGTCTGGACGCTGGCCGACGACGTGGCAGCCACCGGAGGCGCACCGACCAAACCGCGACTGCGGATCGCCTGCCCGAACCCGACCACGGTCGACGTTCAGGCGGTTCCGGCCAGCTTCGAGTTCGGCAACATGGCCGGTCGCTTCTACCCCGAGTGGGTCGATGGAGTGCTGGCAACGGCGGCAGCCGCGCAGGCGCGTGTCGCCGAGTCGCAACTGCTCAGCGCCATGAACGCGGCGGCAACCGCAGTGACAAGCGCTCAGGTCGCTGGCGCAACGCGTGATCTGCTCGTGTGCATCGAGCGGGCAGCGGCAGGCCTCCGGTCGCGCCAGCGGATGCGCGACGACGCCACCTTGCAGGTCTGGTTGCCCGCGTGGTCGCGCTCGCTCATGCGCTCCGACATCGCCCGACAGCTTGCAACCGACACGAGCGAGAACAACGGCGGCGCACTGGCCGTGACCGACGCACAGATTGCGAATTGGTTCGCGGTGCGGCACCTGATTCCGACGTGGCACCTAGAGCAGCAGCTTGGAGCGCAGGCCGCAGGTGCGTTGATCGCGTACCCCGGCACCGTCGAGGTGACGATTGCCCCGCCCGGCAGTTTCCTGTTCCTGGACGGCGGAAGGCTCGACGTCGGCCTCTACCGCGACAGCACACTGGTCGAAACGAACGACTACGGCACCTTCTTCGAAACGTTCGAAGCCGTCGGCTTCATCGGCGTCGAGGCGCTGCACCTGACCGCGACCGTTTCGCCCAACGGCGCAAGCAACGGCACCATCGTCCCGGCCGCCTGAGCGTCAACTCAGAACACCACTAGACCCGGAGGCCGCTTACGTGTTGGCCACTGACCGTAAGCGGCCTCCGATCCATTCAGATGGCGGCACAATGCGGGCATGAACGGAGTCCGGGTAACGGTTGCAGCCGCATTCCTACTCGCGACCGCCGCAGGGTGCTCGTCCTCGTCTGGGCATGGACTCGCGTGCTACGACGGCTACCTTGCAGCGTCCAACGCGGTCATCGCGGCGCATGATTCGTTTTCGAGTGGCGACGCGACGCAGGCCGAGCAGACGATCGACGAGGCCTACCAGCAACTCGGTCACTACCCCGGCCCGAACGATTGCTAAGTAGGCGCTACGTGCCCTCTTGTAACTCGGCCTCTCGTGCTCGAACCGCGCGCGCCAGTGGGTTGAATTCCTGCGGTGGCGTTCCGGTGAGATCGTGCAGCGTTTCGGCGATTTCGCGCCGAATCAGGTCGCGTCGCTCGTCATCGTCTCGCGGGCGCACTTGATAACGCTCTAGGAGACTGCTGAACAACGCGGTTTCTGGGTGGGGGCGGCGGTGACGCGCCGGGTTTCTCAGGAGCGGTCATGGCCGCGAGTCACAACCGTGGTTGGACGACGAGCTTGCCCCGGCGTGTGGGGTGTCGGTCTGCCG
>DASSEQ010000138.1:0-22463 GCA_035695245.1 Mycobacteriales bacterium
GCGGCCACCGCCTTGACGATGTCGCTGCCGCGGCGCACGCCGCCGTCGCAGATGATCTCGACCCTCCCACCAACCGCGTCCGCGACCGGCGCGACGAGGTCGAAGATCGCCGGTGCGCTGTCGAGCTGGCGTCCGCCGTGGTTGGACAGCGCGATCGCCTCGACGCCGGCGTCGGCTGCGAGCACCGCGTCATCGACGGTCTGGATTCCCTTGATGACGATCGGGCCGTCCCAGACCGACCGCAGCCAGTCGACGTCCGCCCACGACAGCGCTGGATCGAACTGCTGGTTGACATAGTCGGACAGGGTCACCGGCGAACCACCGTCGCCGACGTCGCGGCCGACGACGTTGGCGAACCTGATCGGCTCGCTGCGCAGGAACTGCAAGGTCCACGCCGGATGAAGCGCGCCGTCGATGAAGGTCCCCGGGCCGATCGATGGCGGGAGGGAGAATCCGCGCCGCACATCGCGTTCGCGGCGGCCGAGCACCGCCGTGTCGACGGTCAGGATCACCGCCTCGTACGACGACGATGCCGCGCGCTGGATCATCTCTTTGACCAAGCCCCGATCGCGCCAGGCATAGACCTGGAACCACAGCCGGCCGTCGCTCACCGACCGCACCTCTTCGATCGACCGTGTCGACATCGTGGACAACGAGTACGGCAGTCCGGCGCGTGCCGCGGCCCGTGCCACGGCCAACTCGCCTTGTGGGTCGGCGATGCGCGTGAAGCCGGTAGGCGCCAACACCAGCGGATAGTCGAGCGGCCGGCCGAGCAGCGTCGTCGAGATGTCAACCTTCTCGACCCCGCGCAGCACCCGTGGTCGGAACATCGTGCGCGCGAAGGCCGCTTCGTTGGCGGCGAGCGCGCGCTCGTCTTCCGCACCGCCGTCGATGTAGTCGAAGACGCCGCCAGGCAGTCGACGCTTGGCGATCCGACGCAGATCCGAGACCGAGGCAGCCCGCCGCAGCCGCCGTTCGACCAGATCGGTCTCGACCGGCCCGACGCGGACAACCGACTTCAGCGTCCGATACGGGTTCACAGCACCTCAGCGTGCCAGGTGCCGCCGAGTTCGGCGGCAAGCCCGCCGCGGGCGGCGTCGAAGAACTCGGCCGGGGTGAGCCTTCCCGCGCGCGCGGGCATCGCTCCGAGCAACGGCGCCTGCGCATATCGGGGCAGATCAAGCAGGTTGCACTGCTCGGCCAGGCCGGGATGGTCCGGCCACGACCCGATGACCACGCCCCGGCAACCAAGACCGCGGTGGCGCAGCGCCTCACAGGTCAAGGCAGTCGCGTTGAGCGCACCCAGGCCGGCCGGGGTGACCACGAGCACCTCGGCCTCGAGACCGCGCGCGACGTCGGCGAGGGTGTGACCCTCGGCATCCAGCTCCACCATCAACCCGCCGGCCCCTTCGACGAGAAGCAGGTCACGGTGCCGCCACTGAGCCATCTCCTCGATCAGGGCATCGACAGGCACCGCAGGGCGGTTTTGTCGCTTGGCAGCTGTGGCCGGGGCCAGCGGGTCGTCGTAGCGCACGAGTTCATGCGCGTCGGCACCACCGGAAAGTCGTTGCAGGACGTCGACATCGGCTTCCTCGCCGGGCAGGACCCCGGTCTGCGCGGGCTTGACGACAGTCACCTTCTGCCCGTCGGCAACCGCGAGCGCGGCGACGGCGGCAGTGACGATGGTCTTTCCGACCTCCGTCCCGGTGCCGGTGACCACGAGAGCCGTCATGCCGCTTTGACCAGCGCACGTCGAATCGTCGCCGCGGCCTGTTCGAGCTCCGCGAAACCGAGGTCGGCCCGAGCGGCGAGCCGCAGACGGCTCCGGCCGTCGGGGACCGACGGTGGGCGGAAGCACCCGACGCGAACGCCCTCGACCAGACAACGACGAGCCGCCGCGACGGCACGAAGCGGATCCTCGACGAACACCGACGTGATGGCGGCTTCCGGCGGCGTGCCGTCGACAAGTGATGCGAGGCGGCGCGCGTTGTCATGCGCCCGCGCGGCGAGTTGCGGAGTGCTCTGCAACAGTTCCAGCGCACCGAGAGCGGCGCCTACGGCGGGCGGTGCAAGAGCAGTGTCGAAGATGAACGAGCGCGCAACGTCGACCAGGTGGTCGACGACCGCACGCGACGCCAGGACGGCACCGCCCTGCGCACCCAACGACTTCGACAGGGTGACAGTCCGGATCACGTTCGGATCGGCACCGAGACCGAGACCGTGCACCAACCCGCGACCGCCATGACCGACGATGCCGAGCGAGTGCGCTTCGTCGACGATCAGTGTCGCTTCGTTGGCGCCACAGACCTCGTGCAATTCGCGCAGTGCGGCGGCCTCGCCATCGACGCTGAACACCGCATCAGTCACCACCAGCGCGCGTTCCTCGCCGCGGCTTGCCAGGGCAACACCGACCGCGTCGACATCCAAATGCGGTGCCACAACGACGCGACCGCGAGCCAGCCGGCAGCCATCGATCAACGACGCATGGTTGCCCAAGTCGGAGACGATCAGGGTCTCCGCGTCGCCAAGCGCGGTGATCACGCCGATGTTCGCGGCATAGCCGGACGAGAAGACGAGCGCTGCCGGGGCTTCGGCAAATCTCGCCAGCCCGATCTCGAGCTGCTCGTGCAACTGGGTAGTGCCGGTGACAAGTCGCGACCCGGTCGCGCCACACCCCCACTGCTCGGCAGCCTCCACCGCCCTCGCCACCACCGTCGGGTGGTGAGCGAGGCCGAGATAGTCGTTGCTCGCAAGGTCGATGACGCCATTTGACGCATCGCGTGGCTGCAGCTCGCGGTGCAGCCCCGTTGCGTCACGACGGCTTGCCTGCCGTTGGAGCCATTCCCCCAGGAAAGCCGTCATGGCGCGGTCGACGCCTTCACCGCGGCCAACACTCCGTCGCAGATGACCGCGACGTCGGCGGCGGTCGAGATGTACGGCGGCATCGTGTAGATGAGGTCGCGGAAGGGGCGCAGCCAAACGCCGCGCTCAACTGCGGCCTCGGTCGCCGCCGCGACGTTGACCGGTGCGTGCATCTGCACCACACCGATCGCGCCTAGCACTCGCACGTCGGCGACTTCGGGCAGCTCGCGAGCAGGTGCGAGCCCCGACTGCAGCCCCGCCTCGATGTCCCTGACCTCTGCTCGCCAATCACGTTGCGCGAGCAGGTCGAGGTTCGCGAGCGCGACCGAGCACGCCAGTGGATTCGCCATGTAGGTCGGGCCGTGCAGCAGCGCACCAGCGGGTCCGTCACTCACCGTCTGGGCAACCGCCTCGGTGGTCACGGTCCCTGCGAACGACATGTAACCGGCGGTCAACGCCTTGCCGATGCACATGATGTCGGGACTGACGCGGGCCGCTTCCGCGGCGAACATGGAACCCGTCCGTCCGAACCCAGTTGCGATCTCGTCAAGAATCAACAAGACGTCGTGCCGGTCACACAGTTCGCGCAGCACCGTCACATAGGCGGGGTCATACATGCGCATGCCACCGGCACCTTGCACGACCGGTTCCGCGATGACGGCGGCGACCTCGTCACCGCGTTCGGCCAGCATCGCCTCGACGGTCGAGACCCAGGTCGCATCGATCGGCCGGTCGACCCCCATCGGCGGAGCCGGAGCAAACAGCTGCCCCGCCAGTGCATTGCTGAACAGATGGTGCATGCCGTTGACCGGATCGCACAAAGACATCGCCATGAACGTGTCACCGTGATAGCCGCCGCGCAGCGCGAGAAGGCGCGTCTTGGACGGTCGCTGGCGAGCTTGCCAATACTGCAGGGCCATCTTCGTGGCGATCTCGACCGCCACCGAGCCGGAGTCGCTGAAGAACACGCACTCCAGGCCGGCCGGCGAGACGTCAGCGAGGCGTTGCGCGAGCAGCACGGCAGGCTCGTGGGTGAGTCCGCCGAACATGACGTGCGCCATCTGGCCGAGTTGGTTCGTGAGGGCGGCGTCCAGCGCCGGGTGACGGTAGCCGTGGATCGCTGCCCACCAGCTCGACATGCCGTCGACCAGACGGGTGCCGTCGTGCAAGCGCAGGCGCACTCCCTTCGCGCCAGTGACGACGTACGGCGTCAGCGACGAGAACGGCGCGTATGGATGCCAGACGTGTTGAGCGTCGAGCTGTTGGATCCTGTCCGCGCCGTCCGGCGAAACGACTCTGCCGTGCTGCGAGCACGACGCCGTCCATGAGGTCGGCAGCACCTGCACGACCATGCGGCGGCCGCATGTCCGGCAGTGTCGCGGTGGTTCCAGCTGCAGGCGTCGCTCGCACGTGTCGTGATCGCCGTCGTCCCGCGGCCGGCCGCACGCAGAACAGAACAGCGCAGGCCGCGTCACGCTCACAGCGAAGCGTTCAGCGCTTTGATCGGCATGCGCAGCTCGTCCAGCAGCGCAAGGTCCTCGGCGGGCGAGCGGCCGAGGGTCGTCAAGTAGTTGCCGACGATGACCGCGTTGATTCCGCCGAGAAGCCCGTCGCGGGTGCCCAGATCCCCGAGGGTCAGTTCGCGCCCACCGGCAAAACGCAAGATCGTGCGTGGAAGAGCGAGGCGAAAGGCCGCGATCGCGCGCAACGCGTCGCCGGAGTCGACCGTCGGCAGTTGCGCAAAGGGTGTGCCGGGTCGGGGATCGAGAAAGTTGAGCGGCACCTCGTCCGGCCCGATCTGGGCGAGCTGCGCCGCGAACTCCGCGCGTTGCTCGAGCGTCTCACCCATACCGAGGATGCCGCCGCAACACACTTCCATGCCCGCGTCACGAACGAGCTGCAGCGTCTCCCATCGTTCGTCCCAGCTGTGCGTCGTCACGACCGACGCGAAATGAGAGCGGGCGGTCTCGAGATTGTGGTTGTAGCGGTGCACGCCCATCGCAACGAGCTGATCGACTTGCTCGGCGGTCAAGATGCCGAGCGAGCAAGCGATTTGAACGTCGTTTCCGTCAGCGCGAATCGCTTCGATCGCGCGCGCGACATCGTCGAGGAGCTTTTGGTCGGGCCCCCGCACTGCTGCAACGATGCAGAACTCGGTCGCGCCGGTCGCTCGCGTCTCTCGTGCGGCCCGAACCAGCGAGTCAACGTCGAGCCGGGCGGCACGCACAGGCGAGTCGAACTTTCCCGACTGCGAGCAGAAGTGACAGTCCTCCGGGCAGCCCCCGGTCTTCACCGAGACGATGCCTTCTACCTCGACGGCGTCGCCGCACCAGCGACGGCGCACGTCGTGGGCGAGCGCCAGCAGCGCCGGCAGCTGTTCGTCGGCAACGCGCAGGCAGGCAAGGACGCTCGCCTCGTCGAGGCCGACCCCGTGCTCGAGGACGTCGGTCCGCGCAACCTGGAGCACATCCCCCAAAACAGACATAGCGGCGACCCTACCGTCCGCGCACTTGGTCGCAGTGACGACCAGATTTCGCGGTTGGGCAAGCGCGTGCGGTTGAGCCCTTACGACCCCGGCTTGACGCAGGACGGCGTGCCCGCGACGTACGCCTTGGTCGCGCTGTCGAGATCTTCCTGCCATCCCCAGGCGACGCTGCCGCCGAACCCCGGCACGTTGGCCGGGAGAACGGGGCCGTTGACGAGAGCCTGCGACTGCGCCTGGATGCCGGTGAACGCGGCCCCCGGCGTGAACTTGCCGTACGACTTGATCGCGGAGATCGGGACGGACATGGTGATCGTGTTCTTCTTCATGTCCACCGTGCCCTTAACGGCAGACCCGATGTTGTAGTAGTTGATCGCGAAGAGGCTCGGTCCCACCGTGCCGCCGTCGCCGAACACGAACTGCGGGCCATATGCCGCTGACGCGGGGTTCGGATCGACGGTTGCACCGAGATAGACGGGCGAGCTGTGTCCGGGCGCGGTCCACGACAGCATGTAGAAGTGCGCTTCGGGGAAGGTCGTGTCAGGTGTTGCGAGTGTCTTCACGCGAATGACGCCGGTGACGTATTTGGCATTGCTCGCGATATCAGCGGAGAGGATGTCGCCGTTGGGGTCGTTCGGCGCCTTGTTGACCGCCGTCAGGCCGCCCAAAGTCGGGTCGAACGGAGCGTCACCGACTGTGCCCTGCACGATGTTGCAGACCGGCTTCACCTTGTGGGTCGACGCGCTGGCTCCACCTCCGGCCGCGACGACAGCAGTGAGCCCGACAGCAATGGCGACGCGAGTGCGCATAGCTCCCCCATAGAAAGGCGCTGGGACCCACACCTTCGACGGCGCCGCCGGATTTCCTGCTGGCAGCCGTGCCAGCGGTCAGGCGATGAGCAGTCGCAGACCAAGGTCCGCGGAGTCGCGACCGACAAGATCGTGGTTGCGTTCGGCCCACCGGCCGCCGGCGATGTCGTCGCGCAGGCTGCGAACCGCCCTTTGCTCAACGCCGTCCCCGAGCTTGGCCCACACCGATATGCCCCGTCGGACGTCCTCGTCGAGGTAGGCCTCCGGGCGGCGCCAATAGGCCTCGAAGAAACCGTCCTCGCAGTCCCACGGGATGGGCACCGGCTCCACTCGGCCACCAATCGCCGCCGCCTTCTCCGCGAGTGACGGGTAGCCGGCGAGGCTGTCGGTCAACTCGGGAAGGTAGTCGCGGGTGAGCCAGAACTGGTTCAGCCCCGACGGGTCGAACGTGAACACGACCACACGTCCTGCCACGCGACGCATCTCGCGCAGCCCGGCGATGGGGTCCGTCCAGTGATGGATCGTGGCGACGGCCATCGCGGCGTCGAAGCTCTGGTCGGCGAACGGCAGGTGCTCCGCCGCCCCGGCGATGCACGGCGCGGCCTCAGGTGCGCGCTGCGCGCGCATGACACCCGAGGGTTCGACGGCGAGGACCCGACGGTCGGCCGGTTCATAGGACCCGGTGCCCGCCCCGACATTGACCACAGTCTCTGCGTCACCGAGAGCCGCCCAGATCTGCGCAGCGATGCGCGGATCCGTGCGCCGGGTCCTCGTGTACGTCGACCCGATCGTGTCGTAGAGCTGCCCGGTGCCGACGGGGCCGGATGTGCCCATGGCGGCAGCCTCGCACGGTTGGTGACGGAAAAGCGTTCTTGCTGAGACTCTTGGCCCGTTCCACCCCCGATCTGGAGGGCCAGATGACGCGTCGCGCAGCGGTCTACACCATCGTCGCCGCAGCCGGGTTCGACCTCATCGGCGCGGTGTGGTTCGCCGCCGTCGAGCATCTACCGGTGACGACCGGCATCTACTGGTCGGTGACCACGGCGACCACTGTCGGCTATGGAGACATCACGCCGCATACGCATATCGGGCGGTTCATCGCCGTACTCGTAATGCTGACGGTGATCCCGTTGTTCGCCGCGACGTTCTCGCTGCTGACGACGTCACTCACCACGATGCATGTCTCCAAGCTCCACGACGAGGCGTTGGCGCACATCCGGCACCTCAAGGAACACCTCGGCGTCGAGGGCGAGTTGCCGGACCACCTCGTCCCACCGCACCTCAGGCGTTAGGTGTTCTGTATCAGGAGGCCGCCGTCGACCGGGATGTTGACACCGGTGACATAGGACATCGCGGGAAGGCAGAGCGACAACGTCATCTGCGCCACCTCTTCCGGTTCGCCGTAACGGCGCAATGGCACTCGCCGGCGGGCAAACTTCGTCTTGGCTTCTTCCGGGATGCCGGCTGTCATGCCGGTGCGGATCGGCCCGGGCTGCACGCAGTTGACCGTGATGCCGAACTCGCCCAGCTCCATCGCCAGCGCGCGGGTGAGGCCGATCACGCCGTGCTTCGCAGCGACGTAAGCGGAGTTGTACTTCGTCGCCCCGGACCCCTCGGTCGACGCGATGTTGACGATGCGTCCCGCGCCGCTGCTCTTCAGGTGCGGCAGCGCCGCGCGAATGGTGCGCACATGGGCGACAAGGTCGACGTCGATCGTGCGCTGAAGGTCCGCGAGGTACGACGGGCCGTCAACGGGTCCGGCGGCGACCATGCCCGCGTTGTTCACCAGGATGTCCAGCGAGCCGAACCGGTCGACGATCTCGGCGACGACGTGGTCGACCGCGGTCGCGTCGCTCACGTCGAGAGCCCACCCGTGTGCAGTGCCGCCGGCGTCGGTGATCTCATCGACGACGGCCTGCACCCGGTCGTCGCCGAGGTCGGTGACGGCGACCTTCGCCCCCTCGTCGGCGAACAGATGCGCAGTGGCCCGACCCATGCCGCTCGCGGCCCCGGTGACGAGCACTGACTTCCCTGCAACCGACCGGTTTCCTGTTGTCAGTTTCGGCATGGACGGTGCCTATCACGACAACCGGTTAGCATCCCGCCGCGTGAGCTCTGACCTGTTCGATCTGACCGGCAAAGTCGCTGTGGTGACCGGCGGCAGTCGCGGCCTCGGCCGCGCGATGGCGACGGCGTTCGCGGAGCACGGCGCGGACGTCGTCGTCGCGAGCCGCAAGCTCGAGATCTGCGAGTCAGCCGCGAACGACATTGCGACGGCGACCGGGCGCCGCGCACTGCCCGTCGCGTTTCATGCCGGCCATTGGGACGACGCGAACCGGCTCGCGGACACCGTCTACGAACAGTTCGGCCGATGTGACGTGCTCGTCAACAACGCGGGAATGTCACCTCTCTACCCCTCGCTGACCGAGGTGTCCGAGGAGCTGTGGGACAAGGTCGTGGGCGTGAACTTCAAGGGACCGTTCCGCCTGTCCGCGCTCGTGGGCGAGCGCATGGCCGCCGCCGACGGCGGGTCGATCATCAACGTGTCGTCGATCGCGGCAGTGCAGCCCACCCCGACCGAGCTGGTGTACGCCGGCGCCAAGGCGGCGCTCAACGCCATGACCGTCGGCATGGCGCGGGCGTTCGCACCCAAGGTGCGGTGCAACGTGATCATGCCCGGACCGTTCCTCACCGACATCAGCAAGGCGTGGGACATGGAGGCGTTCCAACGTTCGGCTCCGGCAGTGATCCCACTGCGACGTGGCGGCGAGCCCGGCGAGGTCGTTGGCGCCGCGCTCTACCTGGCGAGCGCCGCCTCGAGCTACACCACGGGAGCCGTCATCAAGATCGACGGCGGCATCGCCTTCGCACCCGCATGACCGACGGTGTCGACCTCCGCCGGCTCGCGGAGTGGATGGACGGCGAGGGATTGCCGTCCGGTCCGATCACCGACGTCGAGGCACTCGCCGGAGGCACCCAGAACATCCTGCTTCGCTTCGCCCGCGGCGGCGAGCGCTACGTGCTGCGACGCCCGCCGATCAACAAGCGGGACAACAGCGACGAGACGATGCGACGTGAGTCGCGGGTGCTTGCCGCACTCGCAGGTTCCGACGTGCCCCACCCACGGCTGATCAGGGCGTGTGGTGACGTCGACGTGCTGGGTGCGGCGTTCTACCTCATGGAGCCGATCGACGGCGCGAACCCCTCGGTCGAGCTGCCTCCCGGCTACCGCGACGACCCGGCGTGGCGCTACCAGCTGGGTCTGTCGATGGCGGACGGCGCGGCCGCGGTCGGTGCGGTCGACCACCTTGCGGCTGGTCTCGGCGACCTCGGCCGTCCCGACGGCTACCTGGAGCGCCAGGTCGCCCGCTGGGAGCGGCAGCTCTCGTCGTACGCGCAGCTCGAGGGCTATGCCGGACCCGACATTCCCGGCGTGGACCGCGTCGGCGAGTGGCTCGACCGCAACCGGCCGACATCGTTTCGACCCGGCCTCATCCATGGCGACTACCACCTCGCGAACGTGCTCGTAGCACTCGATCGGCCCGGACTTGCCGCGATCGTCGACTGGGAGCTGACGACGATCGGCGACCCGCTGATCGATCTGGGTTGGCTGCTCGCGACATGGGTCGACGACGATGGGGCAACCGCGGGCGCCGCCACGGTGGCGCGGTGGGACGGTTTCCCGTCCGCGGCGCAGCTCGTGAACAGGTACGCCGAGAGGTCCGACCGTGATCTGTCTGCCATCGGTTGGTACGAAGTGCTCGCCTGTTACAAGCTCGGGATCATCCTCGAAGGCACGCACGCACGAGCGGCCGCAGGGCTGGCGCCGAAAGAGATCGGCGACCGGCTGCACGCGACCACGCTGGGCCTGTTCTCGCGTGCGCACGCGCGCATCGATGCGTGGTAGAGCTGAGCAGTGACCGTCCCCGCCTACGACTCTGTCGCCGACTGGTACGAGCAATGGGCAACCTGGCCGAGTGGCTTGCTCGACTACGGCCGGCGTCTGCTCCCGACGCAGCTCAATGGCTTGCGCGTGCTTGATGTCGCCTGCGGTCACGGTCGACTGTCGCGCGAGTTGGCGGACGCAGGTGCGAATGTCGTCGGCGTCGACGTGTCCGGCGAGCTGATCAAGACAGCACGGTCGTTTCCGTCCTCCGCCAGTTCGCGGATCAAGTACGTCCACGCCGATGTCGCCGACGTGGACGGCTGGTGGGACGGCCGGCCCTTCGACGGCGCGGCGTGCGAGATGGCCTTCATGGACATCGCCGACGTCGACGCCGTGATCCGAGCCGTGGCGAAGGTGCTCGAGCCCCACGGCTGGTTCGCGGCAACGATGGTGCACCCCTGCTTCCCGGGCAGTGGCGCGGGTCTGTCGAGCTGGCCGCCCGATGGGGGCTATGCGACTGAGGGTCACTGGACCTCTCCCGACCACGATCCCGCCGGCATCCGCATCAAGCTGGGCTCGCATCACCGCATGCTGTCCACCTACATCAACATGTTGATCGAGCGCGGCTTCACCATCCGAGGCTTCGCTGAACCGCCCACGGTGGTGCCTCAGTTCCTTGCCGTTGGCTGCTCTCGTGAGCTCTCAGCAGCAACCAGCTGCAAGTAACTGCCTGAGACGCGGCCGGCGCGACTCTTTGCCTGCCGGCAGACTGCCCAGCCGGCATCGGCGAGCATGCCCTCGACAGTGCCGGCATGAAAGTTGCTGAGCCGCCGCTCTCCCAGCACGGCAAGCACGGAGTCGGCGATGGCTTGCACCTTCCCACCCTGCGAACCCGGAACCACCAACGTGCTCGCGACGATGACACTGCCCGGAGCCGCGACATCGCGTAGTCGGCCGCACAAGTCGCGGACCACCGAGTTGGGCAGATATGCGAAGAGTCCTTCGCAGATGAACAGCGACGTTCTCCGTGCCTCGTGGTTCACGGAGCGCAGAGCGGCGCCTATGTCGTCATGAAGCAGGTCGACCGGCACATAGCTGACACAGTCAGCGCTGGGTGACACCTCCCGCACCCGTCGTGTCTTGTCGGGCTGTGTGGCCGGATGGTCCACCTCGAACCATCGGACGTCGGACCGTGCGAACCGCAACGCCCTCCCGTCGTAGCCGGCGCCGACGACAACGAACTGGGTGACACCAGCAGAGAGGGCACGGAGAACCTCCGCGTCGATGAACTCGGTGCGCAGCCCCATGCCCATTGGCTGCAGCCCGGGAAGCAAGAAACCTCGGCTGAAGCCGCGGTAAAGACGCAACTCCGCGTCCGCGTCGCCGCTCGGAATCGTCGGCCGTCGCGCATGAAGCCGGGAACGCTGCGCCGCCACCCACCGAGCGGTCATCGACGGCCGGGCTTCGCGCACCACTCCCGAAGTGTCGCGCAGGCCGGCTCGCTATCTGCGGTTCTGAGCGCGGTTCCAGCGCGTCGCCGCCGCAACCTTCACTTCCGACACGTCGACCGGATCGCCGTTGCGGAACCACTGCTGTCGCTCACAAACGTCACACACCAGCAACGAGAGTGACTCCCCGTGGGAGACGTCGATGGTTATCGCACGTGGCTTGCGACCGCAACAGACGTCGTACGTCATGGACATGTCTGGGCTGTGCCCGAGCCGACCCCATCCATATCGCCGTCGGCAGCCGAACGATCTCGCCCCGGGCTGGCTATTTGGCCACCCGTCTCCGATCGATCAGCCCGCAGCGATGGCTTCGATCTCGATCTTCAACTGCGGGTAGGCCAGCCGGCTGACGCCGAGCAGCGTGGACGCAGGAAGGTTGTCCCCGAAGAACTCATGGGCACCCGAATGCAGGACCGGCAGCAACGCGTCAACGTCGGTCGTGTAGTAGTTGATGCGCACGACGTCGGCAGCGCTGTAGCCGGCTGCGGCCAGCACCTCACCGAGGTTGCGAAATGCCGCTCGGACTTGATCGCCGATGTCCTCGCTCGATGGCGGCGATCCGTCCGCCTCGATGGCGGTCTGCCCGCTGCACAACAACAACCGCTCAGGTTTGCGTAGATCAACTGCTTGCGAGAAGCCGAACTGCTTCGACCACTCCCACGGATTGACGTCCGATCTCTCCACGCGTCCTCCTCAGTCGACAGGTCGCACTTTAGGCTGAGGCGGTGGCCGACAAGCGGCGGGCTAACGCGCGAGCTGCCGCAGCGCGGGTCGCGAATGCCGCCCGCGGCGTCAACCGACGTCAGGCGGCCATCGACGCCGTGCGCAGGCTTCGTCGCGCCTTGCCGGGCGACCCCGGATTCGGCGATCCGCTGTCTGCGGCCGGCGCCGACAGCGCAGCCATGGTTGCGCGGCTTGCCGATCGACTCTTCGATGAAGCTCCTCGCGTCACCCATGAAGCCGCCCTGGGCGTGCTCCAACTTTGGCACGCAGGCATGCAACGGGTCGGGCGCGGTCAGCAGAGTTCCGAGTTGACCCTGCTGTTCACCGACGTCGTCTCGTTTTCCGCCTGGGCCTTGCAGGCCGGGGATGAGGCTGCATTGGTCTTGCTGCGAGAGCTTGCCAAAGCCCAGGAGCCAGCAGTGCTCGCCCACCGCGGTCGAGTGGTCAAGCGTCTTGGCGATGGACTGATGGCCGCCTTCCCGTCTCCGCAGCTGGCCTTCGACGCGGTCGTCGACGCTCGGGAGCGACTCGAGCTGATCGAGGTCGCCGGTTTCCGGCCCGTCATCCGGGCCGGATTGCACACCGGCCGGCCACAGGTCATCGGTGGCGACTACCTCGGTGTCGACGTCAATGTCACTGCTCGCCTGATGCAAAGGGCGGGCGCCGGCGAGACCCTCGTATCCGAGACGACGCTCGCCGGGCTCGACCCGGAACAGGTCAACACGCGCCGCAAAAAGACCTTCGTCTTCACGCGAACGAAAGGCGTGCCGGACGATCTCGCGGTCTACGTGGCGTCGCCAAGGGCGCCCGGCTGACAGCGACAGCGTGCGGGCAGTTCCTCGTCGGCGGGCAACAACTGTCCGCGCGGACTTGGTGACGGGCGACCAAGCGCACCCCATCGCCCATGCCACACCATCGAAAGCGTGATTCACGCGGGCCGTGACGGCTGCCGATGACCTCGACGGTTGAAGCGATCCACGCCGCCGGTGCGGCGGTCGACCGTGCACTCCAGCACAGCGTGATCCGCGTCGCGGAGCTCACCACGCCGACCCAGGCGCACGAGGCGGCCGAACTGCTCCGCACCGTCTGGCATGACGACAACTACCCAGTGCCGGCAAACCTGCTCGTCACGATCCAGCACGCCGGCGGCTATCTCCATGGAGCGTACGACGCAACCCACGGGCTCGTCGGCGTCAGCTTGGGCATTTTGTCCAACGATGGTCTGCACAGCCACATCACCGGCGTCGTCGAGCCAGCACGGCGACGCGGTTTGGGCTATGCGCTCAAGCAGCATCAACGGCTGTGGGCGCTCGACCACGGCCTCACCTGCATCACCTGGACCTGCGATCCACTCGTCCGTCGCAACGTTGCCTTCAACCTGCACGCCCTCGGGGCAGACATCGTCGACTACGCCGTTGACCACTACGGCGCAATGACCGACGGCGTCAACCACGGCGACGAAAGCGACCGGTTCGTCTTCCACTGGCGACTGCTCAGCGACGCCGCCGTACGAGCCGGTCGTGAACGCCTGCCCTTCCTGCGACCCGCCGGGCGGCCGCCTGCGCTGGTCGCCGCCGATCACGGACCCGAGCCAACGGGCACCGCCAGCATCGCTCGCTTGGTGGCGACGCCGGCCGACATCGAACTGCTCAGAGTCAGCAACCCTGAGCAGGCGATGGCCTGGCGTCATGCCATGCGCGAAGCGGTTCACCCGGCTTTGGTGGCCGGCGGACGGATCGCCGGTCTCACCGCCAATGGCGACATCGTCGTGGACTGCCCACGGTCTTAGCCGATTCCGGGTTCCTGCACGTCCTCGAGGCGCTCCGCGAACGCACGGCACTCGGCCGCTGCGGAGCGGGCACGTTTCGCACTCAGCGTGTGCACGCTGTTCCTGGCGCTGGGTGTGTCCGCCAACCGTTCGAAGGTCTCCGCCAACAGGTCTTCGGTGAGGGCGAGCGCAAAGATGACTCGATGCAGCCGCTCGCGGAGCATCTGCCGTTCCTCGAGCAGCTCCCGTAGCTTCGGGTTGATGCCGTTACGGGACTGCATGGGTCGCCATCGAGCCGTTCGGTGCGAGGTCGAGCAGAGCCCACATGATCTTGCCGCCGGTGTCTTCCCGCCAGCTCCAGCCGAAGTCGTCCGCAAGTGTCGCCACGATGACCATCCCGCGACCCGACTCGCCTTCTCCTCGGTCGTCGCGCGGTGGATTGGTGAGATCGATCACCTGCGCGCCGGATGCACCGTCGGCGACGGCGATCAGAGCCTTCCGCCCGTCGTGGCAGACACCCAGCGAAAGCTGTGTTCGCGCATGCAACACGACATTCGTGACAAGCTCGCTCGCGACCAGCTGCGCGTTGAAGACGATCTCGTCGTCAATGAGCCGCGCCGCTCCGCCACTGAGAGCCGACGCGATCAACGCTCGAGACTGACCCACCGCCCTCGGCGTCGGTGCGAGGTCGGCGTGCAGGCTCACCACGAGATCGCCGATCGTCAACGACCGGCTGCGGAGCACCTGATCGCAGGACACACCACCACCCGCGCGGCGGCTGCTTGCCGCGCCTCATCAGCACAGCACTCGATCAACTAGACAACAAGTACTAGGAACGATATTTGTTTGTTCGCAGGCCTTGGGTTCCGGAACTCCTAGCTCACCGAGCTAGCGGCTCCGGAATATCTGTAGCAGCGACACGACGTCTGATACTGCAGATCCGCGGTCGCGGCCGCGCCGTCGTAGCGGCCCGGCTCGAAACGTGTCCGGAGGGTGATGGGCGACAGGTAGCTCGTGCCGAGGCCGGCGACCGCCGCCTGCACGCCGGCCGCGGCAAGCGTCGGCACCGTCGAATACGCACGATGCAGGAAGAAGAAGGCGTCGCAGTAGGCGAACGCGATCGCTTCGGTGAATGCCGAGGCAGTGATGTTCAGGCCCGCCGCCCGCATGATCGAGACGCAGAGCGTGCCGGAATTGTTGAGCGTGGCCGGATTGACGTCATTGACCGGTTCCCAGCCGATACCGGCGGATCCGCTCAGTGAGCTCGCCGGAATGAGGGTCTGCACGGTGCTGGGCGAGTCATAGCTCGTGATGGAGAACTTCGGGAAGTAGCTCTGACTGCGAAATATCGGTGAGCAGTAGAGGAAGGCCCGAGCGCCGTCATCGACGACGACAACATTGGTCACGTGATCGGCCGCGAATCGCAACCCGGCCGACTGGCAGTCAGCCGGATCCTGCCCGGGAGACGTCGTGGACAGCGTGGCGTGATCGACCGCAGTGAGCCCGTATCGCGCGAGAGTCTGGTCGACGGTGTGCACGTTTGCGGCGTACGTCGCGCCGTCGTCACTGAGGACGGCGACCTTGCCGCCAGGCGTGAACCAATGCGTGGCAACGAGCCGGTCGATCAACCGTTGGTACATGCGGTCGCCGGCGAACATGTAGGCCGTCTGCAGATATCCGCGCAGCGCCGACAGCTGCGGACTGTTCAGGTAGCTGTCCGCGCCGCCGGTGAGCATCACGCCCGCGCGGGCAAGACAATTCGGGAGGAGATCGGAAGACGAGAAGTTGTTGGGCCAGATCACCGCGACGGCATGATGGTCCTGCGTCCAGGTCTGGCAGGCCGACTGTTCCTGCGTGTCCTCCGGCCCCGTGGTCGAGAACTGGAAGTAGACCGGCTCGACGCGATGACCCCCGAGCCCGCCGTGCTGGTTGACCCACGCCACCAGAGCCTTGGCTTCGGAGTACGGGTCGCCTGGACTAACGGTGTAGCCCGCAGCCTGACCGCTTTGCACCGCCTGGCTGGAGTCGAAGTACTCGATCCCCAACTGCACGGGGCCCGCGCCGCGCCCTGAGCCTGCGGCCGCCTGCCCGCCCTCGCTCGTAGTGCCGGCGGGACCGCTTGCCTGGCCAGGCAGGCTGGCACCGGTTGGCAGTTGACCACCGATGGCGCCGGGAGCGGACTGCCCGAATGGTCCCGGAGCGACAAGGGCGCCATCCGGGCTCGCGGCCGCATTCGGAGCTCGGCCGCTCGTGACTGCACTTGGGCTGACGGTCGTGCCACAGGCGGTCGCCATCAGGGCAACCGCGGCGAGCCAGGCTGAACGCTTCATGGGTGATCACCTGCCTCGAAGGCTGGTCGACTATTTGCTTATGCCATATAGAGACACGTTCCAACGGACGTGGTCAAGGGAGGTGGCGTGATTCGCTTATGCCGTATGGTGATGGCGTGGGCGCGCCGGCCGAACCGTCGGAACACCGGGCCAAGCCTGGCCCGAAGCCGCGTTTCACGAGAGAGCGACTCACCGAGATAGCGCTCAGCATCGTCGATCGCGACGGCTTCGACGCACTGTCGTTGCGCGCCGTTGCGCGCGAACTCGGCGTCACCCCGATGGCTTTGTATACCTACGTCGCGAGCAGCGATGAGCTCGCGGCGATGGTCATCGAGCAGCTGGTCGCAGCGAAGGCACCCCGGTTGCGCGCCTCGCGAAGCTGGCAGCAGACGGTGCGGTCGTTCGCAACCTCACTCGCCGAGCTGGTCAGCGAACACCCGGCCCTGCTCCAGGCCTATGCCAGAGGAGCAGTGACGACGCCTGCTGCGCTCCGTGTCGCGGAACAGGTGCTTACGCAACTGGAAGCCGGTGGACTCAGTCGACGAGTCGCTGCGGAGACCTATGCCGCGGTGCATTCGCTGGTCTTGGGGCACATGCTGTTGCAAAGCCCCTCGAGTCAGTCGATAGCCCTCGCCGTCGATTCCCGACCGCTTCCGAAGGTCACCGCGGCGTTGCGGGCCGGGCACCGCCCCGGCCAGATCCCGCTTGCGCAGCTGATCAAGATGTTGATCGATGGCATCGAGGTTCGTAGCGCTCCGTAAGCAAGGCACTACAGCTCGTACTCGCGGACTAACGCGGTCTGGCTAGACCCACGGGGTTGATGCGTCGGCATTGCCAGGTTCGCCCGATGAATCCGGCCCCAACCTAGTCCGTAAGAACTATGGACCGTAGACGCCGTAGCCCCGACCATGCCTGACGGCTCGTAATCGCACGATTACACGCTGTTAGGAGATGTCCGGTGAGACAGATCCACCCCCGTTCCGTGAGCCGCATTGCGTTGTCGGCAACGGTCACCACAGCGGCGCTCGCGACATTCGCCGCCGTCGCTCACGCTGATCCGACGCCCCTACCGGACGAGAGTTCGGTGAACCAGGTCGTCGCGGCACCGGCGGCATGGTCGTCCGGGGCGGATGGCCATGGCGTCGACGTCGCGTTGGTCGACACCGGGGTCACGCCGGTTGCCGGCCTCAACGCGCCGAACAAGCTGGTCTACGGACCCGACCTGTCCTTCGACTCGCAGGACCCCACCTCGGCCTACCTCGATGGCTACGGTCACGGCACCGCACTCGCCGGAATCATCGCCGGCAACGACGGCACCGCCGGCGGCTACACCGGTGTTGCTCCGAACGCACGCATCGTCAGCGTCAAGGTCGGCGCGACCACCGGTGCAGCCGACGTGTCACAGATCATCGCCGGCATCGACTGGGTTACCCAGCATGCGCACGACCCCGGTTACAACATCCGCGTGCTCAACCTGTCGCTCGGCACGGACAGCGTGCAGTCATACCAGCTCGACCCATTGGCGCACGCTGCCGAAGTCGCCTGGCGGCACGGCATCGTCGTCGTGGTGTCCGCCGGCAATGACGGTACGACGACGAACTCCGTCGCCGACCCCGCGGACGACCCTTACCTGCTGACTGTCGGCGCCGAAGACCCGCGCGGAACCATCGGCACCAGCGACGACACCGTCGCGAGCTTCTCGCAGCGGGGCAACGGCAGCCGGCGGCCGGACCTGGTCGCACCGGGTGCGTACATCTATGGGCTTCTCTCCCCTGGGTCGACGCTCGCGCGGCAGTTCCCCAACGCAGTTTTCGGCGGCCGGTTCTTCCGCGGCTCGGGCACGTCGCAGGCCGCCGCCATCGTCTCCGGCGTAGCCGCTGACCTGCTCAGCGTGCGTCCGAACCTGAGCCCCGACCAGGTCAAGTCGATCCTCACGTCAACGGCCACGAGGATCGCGACGTCCAACCCCAACTACGTCGGCGCCGGGTTGGTCCAGGCCTCCGCCGCCGTCAACGCCTCGACGCCGTTGCTCGCCGCACAGACATACGTCGCATCGGCTGGCACCGGCACCCTGGAGCAGGCCCGAGCCGACAACCACGTCGCACTCAACGGTGTCATGCTGACGGGTGAGCAAGACATCTTTGGTCACGCCTGGCCGACGGCGGTCATCTCGGCCGAAGAGGAGACAGCGTCGACATGGGTCGGCGGGGTCTTCAACGGTTCGACCTGGTCCGGATCGACCTGGTCAGGGTCTACGTGGAGTGGCTCCACCTGGTCAGGATCGACCTGGTCCGGATCGACGTGGAGTGGCTCCACCTGGTCCGGGTCGACCTGGTCCGGGTCAACCTGGTCCGGATCGACGTGGAGTGGCTCCACCTGGTCCGGATCGACCTGGTCGTCCGCCTCATGGCTGGGTGCGACATGGAACTGACAACGCCTCGCCGGCCGGCGCCCGCCACCTGGCCGGTGCCGGCCCTGATCGCCGGGCTGATCGCGGCGGCGCTGGCGATGGATGTCGCCGTTGTCCATCTGCACTTTCTCGACGAGCTGCGGTCGGTGAACGTCCTGCGCATGGCGGCGCTCATGACGGCGTTCGCGATCGCGGAGGCGATCGTCCTGCACGTGGAGCTCGGCCGCAACACACACACTGTTTCGCTCGCCGAGGTCGCCCTCATCGCAGGTCTGTTCTTCCTGCCGCCGGCAGCGCTACCGGTCGCGCGCATCCTCGGCGGCGGGGCCGTTCTGTTGCTGCTACGACGGCAACAGCCGATCAAGGCGGCTTTCAACGGCTCGGTGTGGCTGCTCGACGTCGCCGCCGCGACGGCGGTGTTCCAGGCACTGGACGGACATCTGAACGCCGGAGTCGGTGCGTTGATCGCACCGGCTGCGTTTGCAGCAGTCACGGCTGCGGCCGTTGACAGCATTGCCGTCAACCTGGTCATCGCCATAACCAGCCGGGAGATGCACGTCGGGCCGGCAGCAACGTTCCTCGTCTCGTGCATCGTCGGTGGACTCGCCGCGTCGATGCTCGGCGTCGTGTGTGTCGTGGCGCTTGCCTACTCGCCATGGCTGCTCGTGCCGGTAGTCATCGTCGTCGCCGCGGTCATGGCCGGATTCAAGGCTTTCAACGGCTTGCACCATCAGCACCTGGGCGCCAAAGCGCTTTACGACTTCAGTGACGCCCTGGCGCAAGCGGAGCGCGACCCCGATGTCGTCTCTGTTGCACTGTCGCGCGTGCTCGACCTGCTGCGGGTCGAGCGCGCTGCGCTTTGGTTGGACGATGGCGACAGCGGCCCGCTCGAGGTCATGACGCTGCGCCGGAACGGCGTGGTCGACTACGAGATGCTGGCCGCCGCTGATGTCCCTGCACTCGTGCATCAGGTGCTCGGCGGCGACGGCCCCGTGCTGATCGGGCCCAACGAGCAGCGACGCGCGGCTACGGACTTCCTTGACTGGTATGCCGCTCAGGACGCCGTCCTGGTGACCGTCGACATGCAAGGCGAACGGCAAGGTGTCCTGATCGCAGCGGATCGACTCGGCGACGTCGCGACCTTCAGGGTCGACGACGGCAGGCTGCTGCAGACACTCGCGGCCCATGTCGGGGCGGCTCTCACCACCGCACGCCTGCTGCAACGGCTCAACCACGACTCGACCCATGACGCACTGACCGGACTCGTCAACCGAGCCTTCTTCCAGCGTCGCCTCGACCGGATCCTCCAGATCAGCGGAACGGCTGCTGTGCTCCTCATGGACCTGGATCGGTTCAAGGAGGTCAACGACACCCTCGGCCATCACTACGGCGACTTACTCCTGCAGCAGATCGCGGTCCGGCTGCGCGAACAACTCCGCGACCACGACCTGCTGGCCCGGCTCGGTGGTGACGAGTTCGCCGTCGTCATGTGTGGCATGGATGCGGACGAGGTAGCGGCTACGGCGACACGGCTGCGCACGGCTCTCGCCGTGCCGATGCGGCTGGAGGGCATTCACATCGAGATCACGTCGAGCATCGGCATCGCGATGGCACCGACGGACAACTTCGAGCGTCCTTCCGAGGCGCGGATCGACGCGAGCGCAATGTTGCAACAGGCAGACGTCGCGATGTATCGAGCGAAGCAGCAAGGCACCGGAGTGCACATCTACCTGGACGACGTCGACGTCCACTCACACCGTCGGCTCGCGCTAGCCAGTGGGCTGCGCTCGGCGATCGAGCTCGGTCAGCTGTCGCTGCGCTACCAGCCACAGGCAAGGTTGACCGACGGACACGTCGTCGGAGTGGAGGCTCTTGTCCGCTGGGAGCACCCGACGTACGGCGAGGTCGGACCCGACGAGTTCCTTTGCATAGCTGAGCAAACCGGCCAGATCAAAGAGCTCACTCGCTATGTGCTCGAAGAGGCCGTCGGCAAATGCGCGGAGTGGACCGCGAGCGGCCGCCCGATCGGCATCTCGGTCAACATCTCGGTGCGCAATCTTCTCGAGGTCGACCTCGCCGATGCGGTCGAGGAGCTACTCGGGCGCCATGGCCTCGACGCCGGCCAGCTGACTCTGGAGATCACCGAGTCGCAGTTGATGGCAGACGCAGCCCGCACGCGGCGCGTGCTGGACCGGCTCGCCGGTCTCGGCGTCCAGCTCGCGATCGACGACTTCGGCACCGGCTACTCGTCGTTGGCCTACCTCAAGCAGGTGCCGGTCACCGAGATCAAGATCGACAAGAGCTTCGTTCACGACCTCGCCGAAGACAGCCCGGATGCAGCAATAGTGGAGGCGATCATCCAGCTCGCCCATACGTTGCGGGTCGATGTCGTCGCCGAAGGCGTCGAGGACGCAGTCGCGCAGCAACATCTCGTCGATCTCTCCTGCGACCGGATCCAGGGCTACCACGTGGCCTGGCCGATGCATGCCGAGCAGTTCGTCGCGTGGCTCGACGCCTACGAGCAACCCAACGCGACTACCCGGCGGCTGCGCCGCGCAGTGCCTCGGCAGCGACACGAACGCGAGACCCGTCTCGCCATGCCGCTCTGAGCCACTTATCCTTCCGGCCCGAAGACCGGAGGTTCATCGCGATTCAGTTGTGGTTGTACCACCAGATGCTGCCGTGCGCGTAAGTCGTGCCGGTCGAGATGTTGATGAGATACGCGCACATGCCGTGGGTGCCGAGGTTGCGCGCGCCGAACCGCGCAACAGCGGCATAGTGTCCGGCGCTGACCGGCTTCGCCAGCCACGCTGTCAGCCCCCACGTGGTGGAGAAGAAGGCTCGGGTGCTTTCCTGCGCGAACGTCGAGGCGCAGCCGGTGTGCTTGTAGAACTGCTCCCAGGCGACCACGTAGTTGGCCGGGCTTGCCGTGGCGCCGCTGATCGTCTCGTTGAAGTTGACGCCCATCAGATTCGAAGTCGGGCCAGAGACATGCAGTGTGTAGGTCGAGGCCGACGCGGTCCCGGGCAGCACGGTCGGAACGGCAACGGCGACGCCTGCCGCAGTTGCCAGTGCCAGCAATGTCCTCCGTCGAGAGATAAATGCGCGCATTGTTGCCTCCTCAGTCGGACCACTAGCTCTTAGTGGTGCTGAGGCTGCACCTGAACCGTTCCGGCGCCGTTACGGAACATCACGATCCCGGCCCCGACATGTGCCAAGTCAGGCGGTGAGCTCGTCCTGTGGGCAGCAGTGGCCGCGCATCGCCTCGTGTGTCTCGAGAAGCTCATCCCAGGTGATGGGCAGTCCCTGGTGGTGCTCCGTCATCTCGAGCGGTGCCACACCCTCCAACTGCTGCGCACCGACGGACTTCAGAACGAGAAGAGTGCTGGCGTCGGCCGCCTGCCATACCTCCTGGCGGCAGTTGGGGCACCGGAACATGAACAAGCCTGTGCCCTCCGCCGTACGAGAGATCTGTACGTCGGACGGCCGCACCACGACCAGGCCACAGTGGCGACAGGCCACCTTGACTCCCTGAAGCTCCGCCATGGCGACCTCCTAACGACAGCATCCACTGTCGATAGAAGATTCAGCATGCCACCGGTTATTCCCGACCTGGGCGCTACGGGGCGACGACGGCACCTCGAACTTCGGCGCCACCGCTGCCCAGCCATGTCGTGACAACGCT
>DASSEQ010000139.1:0-11435 GCA_035695245.1 Mycobacteriales bacterium
CGTGTCGGTGGATGGCCGGGGACAAAAGTCGGCGGCTACTGCCCGAGATGTCGGGTAGTTCCGGACAACACGACCAAGCTCGAACTCTTTGCTGGCCGAGGTCGTTGCTTAGAGCGACGTAACGGAGCATCGTCACACCAACACCGGTAACGCTAGGTAGCGCCAATGAGACCCAACAGAGATAGCGAGCAGCCAAATATGGAGCTGAGCAGTCTTCAAGAAGGCCGCGTTTTGGCCACCGACAGGGCAGATGTCGCCATCTCGCGGGAGAAATCGCGACACCGGAGGCTGTCCAGGCTGGCCGTCGCGCTGACCGCGCTGCTGCTCTTCATGTGGGGTCGCATGCTCGCGGGCGACTCGCCCTACCCGGGCGCCCCGCACCTCACCGGCCGGCTCGTGCAGATGATCCCGCTGCTGCTGCTCGTGCTCATCCTCGGCGGTGCCGTGCTCGCACCGCTGCTGTTCGCCGGTCGTTCGCCGCACGTTCTCTACCGCGCCAGCGAGATCGACGTGTCGATCGACGACGTCAAAGGAGCACCCGTCCTCGTCGAGGAAGTCGTCAAAACGCTCAACCTCTTTCTCGCGCACAAGACGTTCCAGGAACGCATGGGCGGCACCGCGAGGCGCGCGATCCTGTTCGAAGGCCCGCCCGGCACCGGCAAGACCTACATGGCGAAGGCCATGGCCAAGGAAGCCGGCGTGCCGTTCTTGTTCGTCTCGTCGTCGGCGTTCCAGTCGATGTACTACGGCCAGACCAACCGCAAGATCCGTTCTTACTTCAAGGTGCTGCGAAAGATCGCCCGCAAGGAAGGCGGCGCGATCGGCTTCATCGAGGAGATCGACGCGGTTGGTGCGGCGCGTGCCGGCATGGGCGGCGGTCGCGGCGAAGGCATCACCGGCGTCGTCAACGAGCTGCTGATCCAGCTGCAGTCGTTCGACACGCCAACGCTCGGCACGCGGTTCCGCAACGCATGCATCGAGTTCGTCAACAACCTGCTACCGATGTCACAGCAGATCCGCAAGCTGCGCACCGCGCCGGCCAACATCCTCGTCATCGGCGCGACCAACCGAGCCGGCGACCTCGACCCGGCTCTGCTGCGACCCGGCCGGTTCGACCGGTCGATCTACTTCGACCTTCCGTCGCGCAGCGGCCGTCGCGACATCATCGACTACTACCTCGCGAAGAAGGCGCACGTGCCTGAGCTCGAGGACGAAGGCATGCGCGACCGTCTCGCCGCGATGACGAGCGGCTACTCGCCGGTGATGATCGAGCACGTGCTCGACGAAGCGCTCGTGTGGGCGTTGCGTCGCGGTGGCGACGCCATGTCGTGGGCCGACATCCAGCGGGCCAAGATGACCCAGGAGATCGGACTCGGTCAGCCGGTCGAATACACCGACGCCGAGCGGCGCACGATCGCGACGCATGAGTCCGGGCACGCGATCGTTGCGTGGCTCGTCGGCAAGAGCCGCAAGCTCGAAGTGCTCTCTATCATCAAGCGCAAGGAGGCGCTCGGCCTGCTCGCACACTCCGACCTCGAGGAACGCTTCCTCATGTCGGAGAGCGAGCTCCGCGCTCTCATCCAGATCGCCCTCGGCGGCATGGTGGCGGAGGAGATCTTCTTCGGTGAGATCACGTCCGGACCCGCGTCAGACCTTCAGGCCGCGACGCGTTGGGCGGCGATGATGATCGGTTCGCTCGGCATGGACGGGTCACTGTTCTCCTACGAAGCGCTCGAGTCGCCGCACGCCAACATCGTCGCGAAGGTCGCGGCCGGCGACGACGGCAAGGAGCGCATCGAGAAGCTGCTCGGCGACATGCGCGAAGAGGTCCGCACGATGCTGACTCGCAACCGCGCGGTCGTGGAAGGGCTTCGCGACACGTTGCTCGAGCGCGAGGAACTCATCGCCGACGAGATCACCGAGGCTATCGCCGCCGCGGCCGCCCCGCTGCCCGTGCAGCTACCCGAGGTCAAACAACCGACGGCAGGCAGCTGACCGCGACCTTCCGAACTACCGCCCTTCAATCGCGCTGAGGCGAGTCTCGTGGCCCGCCACGAGAGCGTTTGTGGCGTCGAGCCGGGCGTTCATCCCGTCCAGGCGCGCATTGGTCGCTGCGAACCCGTGAGCCACTTCGCTGCGAAGTGCGGTGATCTCGTCACGCAGCTCGCCGCGCAGGCCACTGAGTTCGGTGCGTGACTCGCCGCGCAGCGCACCGAGCTCGGCACCCATCTCGCGGCGCAGCCCGCTGATCTCGGCATGCATGTCGCCGCGCAGGCCACTGAGCTCGGCATGCATTTCGCCGAACGAGTCTCGGATCCAGGTGAAACCAGCGCCGGCCATCCCCAGCAGAGCCACGACCATGGCGGCGAACAGCCCGAAAAGGCTCCAGGCGACGGCGTTCACACCGCCATGGTTGCTCAGCGAGGCCGGGATGTCACGACGAGCACGGCGATCTGTGGACGCTCGCCACTGCAGCGGGCTCAGTCGGCGTAGTAAGGCGCCGTCAGGTAATGCAGGCATTGACACGACGCGAAGTACTCCTCGGTGCGCACCATGCCGCCGCCGCCGTGCAGTGATGGCGCGAACTTCGTGCCGTAGACCTCGGAAGACGGATACGACGTGCCCAGCCCGTTGACGCCGGCCATGAACGCGTCCGCCGTGATCAGCGACATGGGCTTCATCAACCGCTGGAACATGAAGACGAGATCGCAGGCAGATGCTGCAGCGAGCTCGTCGTTGATGTTGTCCTGCTTCACCGGATAGCCGGCGGCAGCCTCGATCTGGTAGCAGTGCTCGCGCGTGGAGTTGATGTGCCAGTTGGCGTCCCGGCTGCGGTCGAGGTCGTTCTGGTCGACCGCGATCGCGTTGTTCATCTCGTCGGACGGGTAGATCGACCATCCCGGCACGTTCTCGAAGTTCTGCCCGTAGCGCGGGTAGTAGTGCTGCGACTTCGCCTGGTTCATCCACTCCAACGTGAGACCTGCACCGCCGAACACACCGGCCGCACCGTCCTGCACGATCACATGGTCGATGCCCAACGCGCGGAACTTCGTCACCGCGCTGCTCACCGATGCGTTGCTGTCCGCGAGCGAGTTGGCGTCCGCCGGCACCGTGACGTACGCCGTCTGCAGCACCTTGACGCCCGCGGCTTGCAATGCGGGGTAGTAGCCATGTGAGACGGCGTAGCGGTATGCCGGGTCGTCCCAGGTGACGAGCCCGAACTTTCCGGTGAAGTAGTGCGCCCGGACCAGTCCGCGCACGGTGATCCCGGCCAGCTGGTCGAGACCGACGCCGCCGAGATCGAGGTAGTGCGGGTATTTCGTGAAGGTCGGTCCAATCTCGGCCGACTCCGCTCCCACCGAGATCGCGCCGGCCTTCTCCGCGCAGGTGCGCACGATGTCGTCGGTGTTCTGCGAGGCGAACAACGCGAACACCTTGTGGTCCTGCGTCCAGCTGGCGCACTCGGCCTCGGACGTCTGCTGCGCCGGCTGGGCGACGTTCTGGTTGTAGTAGACCGGCACGAGTTTGCGGCCGGCGAAACCGCCGTGCGCGTTCGCGTAGTTGGCGACGGCGTCGAACACGTTGCGGTAGTCGTAGCTCGGTGCTGCTCCGGCGGCACCGACCGCCTGGTCGGCGGCGGCGCAACTCGTGCAATAGGTGACGCCGACGTTGATGGTCGTCGCGGTGACGCCGGGCCCATTGCGCCCGCTCGCGCCACTCGCGGCGGCCCCGCCGTACGACGCGCTGCCGCCACTCATGCCGGCCCCGCCTCCCGCGCCGGTGGCCGCGCTCGTGCCGGCCGCACCACCGATCGCGCCGGGCCCCGAGCCCGCTCCGCCGGGGGCGAGGGCGCTGCTGCCCGGGCCGGTGAGCCCGGCGCCGCTCGACGGCGCAGCGGCGCCGGGAGCGGTGCCGTGCAAGGTGGTCGTCTGTTCCACGGTCGAGCCGCAGCCGGCCGCGAGAACCAGCGCGCCGGCGGCGGCGAGGATGCGCATGCGCATGGCAGCCTCTCGCTTGTCGGCCCCCACTTGTCGGCCCCATCGGGGTGCTTCGGCGCCGAACGCCGGGCTCCTGCCCGCAAATGGGGCCGGCCACGCTCGCTGCACCCCGGCCCAGCCTCGGGTCCGCCGCAGCGACCGTGACCGGCCACCGACGCTGCGACCTCGGCGACAGGGTTGCCCGAAACACCTGTTGCCTGGTCGCAGAACAGTATTCGGCTAGGGGGGCGGTCGATCATTAGCGCCGCGCGCAACTTCATCCCATCGGGCCGCGTTCGACCGGCACGGCCGGCCAGCGGATATGGCGCGGTCGAACTATCTCCACGGCGCCGCTGCACCAAGCGATGCAACGGCCATTGCTCCGATCAGCAGACTGCGCCGGAAACCGATGCGGTCGGCTCGCGGGGGAGCGGTTGCGTGCCGATCACAGCAGCGCCGCGCACACCGGGCTGCGCGAGGGAGAGCGTGACTGTCTGTGGTGTGCGCGGAGGCAGGTCGACATAGGTGAGGTACGCCGGATGACCACCGCGCTCGACGGTCTTCAGCGTCCAGGAGACCTGGCGCCCGGCAAGCGTCGCGTCGACGACACGAGCGCCGGGTGAGATGACGACCGACATGAGCACGCGATTGACGTTGCGCTGCGCCGCGCTGCTCGCCGCGACGTTGCCCGACGTGACCAACGCCGGCACGCCTCGCTCCGGCACGCTGTTGGTCAGGGTCACCCGGACCGTCGCGGTTGCCGGCTTGCACGAGGTGCCGTCATACGCGATCGACTCGTCGAGGTAGTAGTCGAGCTTGGTCGCGGACGCGTTGGTGACGTAGACACCGACGAAAGGCTGCGTGGTCGTCGGCAGCGTGCCTGCGATGGGCAATCCGGCGAGCTGTGACTGCTCGGATGCGTGCGTGCTGTAGAGCCGCAGGTGACCGCCACCGGCGAGCGCGCCGAGCGCGCGGGCGAGGTTGAGCGCGGACACGTGCGACGCGAGCAGCGCGTCCATGCTTTGCCGGCCCACCGCCAGGAGCAGCACCTTGCGCTGCGCCCGAGTGAGCGGCAGTCCGTACTCGCCGTTCTCCAGGAACATCGCGAGGCTGCCGCCCGTGTAGGTGCCGGCATTCGGGACGGTGACCGATCGCCCGGCGACCTGCTCGATGCGCCCCATCGCGACGGGGTCGAGCGCAATCACTCCGTCGATCGCTCGCCCGGTCACGGTCGCGTACGCCGCACCCATCAGGCCCGCGTCTTCGCCGAAGTCGGGCGACAGGTTGCTCGAACGCCAGTCCTTGCCGGCGCCCAGGTCGGTGTAGCCGGCAGCGACCGACGGTGCACCTGCCGGGACCCGCATCTTCGGTAGATCCGTGTTGGTGCCAGACGTGACCACATGGAGGTGGCCGTTGCTCGCCAGCACCTCGGCGTAACCGCCGAAGAGACCCATGTCGGGGCGTGCTTCGGCGGGGTTCTCGAACATCACGAAGTAGCGGCGGGGACCGTCACCACCGAGCATGGGCACACCTACGGTTGTCGCGACCGCCGCCGAGTGCACTTGCGCACTGATGCGGGACAGTTGGCCGAGGAGCTTCGATCTCGCGTCGTTGAGCGGACCGACGTAGCTGGCCGAGAGATGACGCACCTCGTCGACGTCGTCGCGCAACTGACCGTCGACGGTCGTCAGCGCCATCCCGACAGTGCGCATCGCCGGCAACGGCAACGCGTGCAACGCATCGGCGGTCTTGACCTTCTGCAACTGGTCGTCGATGGCGAGCAGGGCCGGCAGGCTCTGGTGGGTGATGCGGTCGCCGACCTTCGCGATCCCCGTGGTCGTCCGCAGTGGCCGGCCGAGCCAGGGCACGTGCGAGGCGGCCGACCAGACGGGATCGCGTGCTGCATCGAGGGCGGTGCGGGTGTGCGACTGCGCCGAGTGAACGAGTCCTTGGTCCACTGGCCTCGCGTCGTGCAGCGACGACTCGGCGTTGGTCAGTGCTGTCCTCGCGCTTTGCAGGTTGGAGTCGATCTGCAATGCGCGAAAGGCCAGCCAGGCGATGGCCAGGAGCAGGAGACCAACGAAGCCGAGTGCCCAGAAGACAAACGAGCGGCGACGCGATGAACTCGCGTCGCCGCTCGCTGTCATAACTGCAATGTTCGCTGTTGCTGGGCCCACCCCTACGTCAGACAGGCCGGTCGCGACCGTTGCCATGGAATCTCGAAGGACCCGAGCAATGAGCGCGACCGGCCGCCCGCGCTGTGGCGGCCGACGGTGGCCGAAGGGATTGCCGGCGCCAGCAGCCGTTTACCTCACTCGGTCGCTCGGTCACCGCATCTTGAACGTCGCTCGTAAACATCGTCCCAAGTAGCCGCGGCAACCGGGCCTGTGCAACTACCACGTCTGACCTTCTGGGACTACGTCCTGCGCGACCCTGCTCCGTTCGATGCAACGACCCCTGCTGCGGTCGCAAAGGTGACGATTGCCTAGCCGTAATGAGCTATGCAGCCCGGCTTCGCGCGAGTCGATGCCAATGTGACGCGGCCGACGGCCGCCAAGGCGACAGACGAGGTGCCTACCACCATGCACGACGCGGCGACGGCAACGACGTACGCCGGAGATGCGGCCGCTCTGCTGGGCTCGACGCCCGCGGCCGTGATCTCGCTTGACCTCGACCAGTGCGTGCGCGTCTGGAACCCGTCGGCGGAGCGGTTGCTGCTGTGGACCGCGCAAGAGGCGCACGGACGTCTCGCGTCGGAGCTGTTCACCATCGACCAGCCAGGGTCGTTGCAGCCGATTGTCGATGCCGTGGTCGTTGGCGGCACTGTGCACGCCGACTACTGGATCGAGCGGCGCGACGGAACCAGAGTCGAGGTAGAGCTTCGCGCCACTTCGGTCGACGACGGCAACGGCAACATTGTCGCGATCGTCGCCGAGATCAACGACGTCACTGACCGCCGACGCCGTGAGCGGCACACGACAACGGAGTTGGAGCGCCTCGCGTGGCAAGACGCGCTGACGCGGTTGCCCAACCGTCAGGCGCTGCAGCGCCATCTGCGCGAGCTGGCCGACGGCCCGCAACGCGGTCCGGTCGCCGTCGTGCTCCTGGACCTCGATGACTTCAGCCTCATCAACGACACCCACGGTCACGACGCGGGTGACATCGTGCTGGCAAACGTGGCCGACCGACTGCGCACAGTGCTTGCTCCGCAGGACTACGTCGCGAGGTTCGGAGGCGATGAGTTCGTCGTCATCCTCCGCGACGTCGGCCACGCGCAGGCCGCCGCCGAACGCTTGCTCACCGCGATCGCCGAACCGGTCTTCCTCGACGGTCACTCACTGCACGCGACCGCGAGCGCCGGCCTCGTTCTGTGCCCGCCCACACCTCTCTCGGAGGCGTTGCGGCGCGCCGACTCGTCGATGTACGAAGCCAAGCAGGCCGGCCGCGCAACCCTGCACCTGTACGACGCCTCGGTCGCCGAGCGCGCAGCCACCCTGCTGCACCTTTCCGGCGCTCTGAGAACCGCTCTTCGCGAGGACAGCAACGAGCTGGCGACGCACTATCAGCCGATCTTCGAGTTCGCGACGGATCGTCTCGTCGCGCTCGAGGCGCTTGCGCGCTGGCACCACCCGCAGCTCGGTGCGATCCCGGCCGGCCGTTTCTGCGACGTCGCCGAGCACACCGGACTTGCCGCCGAGCTCGACCTACGCACGATGCGACGCGCGCTCGACGACTACGTCGGGCTCCTCGCGGACCATGTCATCCGCGCCGACACGCGCATCTCGGTCAACATCGCCGCCGCTCACCTCGAGCGACTCGGCGCCGCTGAGGTCATCCTGCAAGCGGCGTACGACGCAGGTGTGACACCGGGCCAGATCATCCTCGAAGTGACCGAGAACGCAGTGCTTCAAGACGTGGACATCGCCCGGCGTGCGCTGACCGTGCTGCGGGCACAGGGGATGTTCGTCGTGGTGGACGACTTCGGCACCGGCTCGTCGTCACTCGCCCACGTGCGTGCCCTGCCGATCGATGCCATCAAGATCGACCGGGCCTTCGTCCGCAACCTCACCGACGACGGCGAGGACTTCGCCATCGTTGCTGCACTCATCGACCTCGCCCACGCCCTCGGCCTGACGGTCATCGCGGAAGGCGTGGAGACACCCGCGCAGCGCCATCTGCTCGCCCAGCTCAAATGCGAGCAGGGCCAAGGCTTCCTCTGGTCGCCCCCGGTCGCCAAGCACGAGCTCGACGACGTCCTGCGCGACGTGGCGAGGCGAGGGTTGGCGGCGGCGACGCTGGCCCGGTTGCGCCCGCGCTCGTCCGACGACCACTCGGTTGCCGGTCGCGAGCACGGATTGATGCGGATGCTCGAGCTGCACCGCGACGGCAAGTCCGCGACCACCATCGCCGCCGCCCTCAATGCAGAGGGCTTCCGCTCTCCGGAAGGCCTGCGCTGGCACCGCACGACGGTCGCGAAGTCGTTGTCCACGCTGACCAAGTAGCCAACCGGACGACCGTCACCCGCGACGTTCCTGGCATATCCCCGTAGATAGGGGAAACTGTGCCAAAACGGCTCAGAGACGGGACCCGGGGTAAGCCAGATGTCGACGCGCATGCTCATCAGCCTCGCGACGGTTGCCGCGGCTGCGGCCGTCGTCGTCCCGGCCTTTCCCGGGGTTGCCGCACCGAGCGGGGGCTGCTCCTATCCGCCGAACAAGCCGGTGCTGACGCTGACCGCGTCCTCCACCACGGTCGTGGCGAGCCAGAGCCTCACCGTCTTCGGCAAGTTCACCCAGAACAACTGCGGCATCAGCGATGCCAGCCTCAGCTACCAGCGCCGCGCGCTGGTCAACGGCAAACCGTCCGGCACGTGGCACACCATGCGCACGCTCACGACCAACTCCAACGGTTCCTACTCGACCACGCGGCGGCCGCTCACCAACGAGCAGGAGCGCACGGTCTTCACGCACGCGGGCAGCTTCCCGACCACGGTCTCCAACATCGTGACGATCCACGTGGCTGAGCACATCAGCATCAACCCGACGGCGGAGTCAGCCTGCCGGATCCATATCACCGGCTCCAACTATCCGGCGAAGGCGGACCGCAAGCTGCTCATCCAGAACCGCGGGCCGTCCGGCCACTTCAACGGCTGGACGACACTCTGGTCCACCACCACCGGCAGCGGCGGCAGCTATTCGACGACACACACCGTCGCCTGCAACAAGACCTACAACCTCTCGCTCTATACGAGCGCAGACAGCACCAACACCGCCGGCCGATCGCGCACGGTCTTCGGCATCAAGTCCCACCACTAGTGGCGCGTGCGCCGCGGCGGTTGCCCTGGGTCGCCGGGCCGGTCCTCCTGGCGCTCGCCGGGGTCGCCATCGGCCTGGTGGCAACCCGGGGTACGACGACGACCCGGCACACCTCGGCCCCGACGCGTCCGAGCTCGGCGGCGTCGCTGAGCCAGTCGCCTGTGCCTTCGCCGCTGATCAACGCCGCCGTCGATGCGGTGGATGACGTCGGCGGGATGGCCCTGGTGCAGTTCACGCCCGGCAGCCACTTCGACGTCGCGGCCACGGCCGCGGCCCCCGGCCGGCTGGCCGTCGACCCGCACGGCCGGATCATCGTGCAGGTCTCGATGACCAACGCTTCCGGCGACGTCTTATCGATCGCCGGTCCGGCAGCGGTGGGCACGGAGACGGCCGACCAGGTCTCGCTGCTCGACACGGCCACCGGGCTGACGCTCGACAGCACCCAGGGCGACAGCTGCACGGTCACCTACACCCGGGCCGAGGAGGCCGGCGTGCAGGGCACCGCGCACTGTTCAACCCGGACAGGTAAGGGCGCCATCACCGTGACTGCCCCGTTTCGCCTATTCCTCACAACTGGCTAATTCGGCCTAGCGCCCAATTTCTCGTTGACCTTGACGGTCGCCGCCTCAAAACGGCGTCATGAGGCGGCGACCGTCGATCTCGACGCAGGTCCCGGGGTGGTCCGGTCGCTTTCGCCCGATTCTCCGGTGTTGGGTAGGTCGCCAGTAGGCGTCTTGTGACCGACCCGCTCGTCCGTTTCGGGCGAGGGAAGTTGTCCGCTCGGACGATCCTCCGCGGAACATGTCGAGCCGACACTTGAAGCATGCATCGGAATCAGGCGCGGAGCGACGAGAGCGTCGTCGGTCGCCTGACCCAGATCGCCGACCCGGCGCTCAACCGGCTGTCGTTCACCGCGCTGCTGCCGGCGCTGGTCGAGCGGACATCCGAGGCGCTGGGTGCCGAGGGCGTGGTGCTCTACCTCGCTGACGAGGCCGGAATCCTGCAGGTGCGCGCCAGCATCGGCGATGGCGTCGACGTGGACGCCGCTCCCGACGTCGTCGCCCTGGTCGCGAACACCATGATGCGGCACCGCGACGGCCGCTCCGGCGCGGTCGCGATCGTCAGCGAAGGGGTCCTCATCGGCGTGCTCTTCGCGCGGAGCCACGACCGCCGGTTCAGCGACGAGGACATGCTCCTGCTCCAGGTCGCCGGCAACCGCTGCGCATCGGCGGCGGCGGCCGCCCAGCTGCGCGCCACCCAGCGCCGGCTCGAGTCCAGCGCCAGGCCGGGCATTCCCGTCCCGCGCTGACGCGGGCGGCGCGCCGGTCGCTGCTGACGCGCGCGAGCGAGGGGTTTCGGCGTACGCGTCGATATCCTCGGCCCCGACATGCTCGGTATCCGCGCCCGGCCGCAGATCAGCAAGGTCACCGAGCCGGTGGCCCGCCGCTTGGTCGCGATGGGGGTCACACCGGACGCGCTCACGATCATCGGCACCATCGGCGTGTCCGGCGGTGCGCTCGGCTTCTACCCGCGCGGGTCGTTCTTCCTCGGCACCGTCGTGATCACGCTGTTCGTCTTCAGCGACCTGATGGATGGAGCGGTCGCGCGCGTGCGCGGCACGAGCGGGCCATGGGGCGCATTCCTCGACTCGACGCTCGACCGCATCGGTGATGGTGCGGTCTTCGGCGCGCTTGCTCTTTGGTACGCCGGACGGGGCAACAACGACGTGCTCTGCGCGGTCGCGATCTATGACCTGGTGGCCGGCGCGGTCACGTCGTATGCCAAGGCGCGCGCGGAGTCGCTCGGAATGACCTGCAACGTCGGCATCGCCGAACGCAGTGAGCGGCTCATCGCCATCCTCGCCTTGACCGGCCTGTCGGGGCTGTTCCACGTGTCGGTGCTGCGCGACATCGCGTTGTGGGGGCTCGCCGCCGCCACGACGATCACCGTTGTGCAGCGCATCGTCGAGGTACGACGACAGTCGCGCCGGCTCGCGGCCTCGACGTGAGCGACTCGCGCGGACCCTTCAGCGGGCGGTTGGTCGACTCCGCCTACGCCGCCGGTTGGGCGGTCGTCCGCGGCATGCCCGAGCCGTTGGCGCGGCGGCAGTTCGACGCGATCGCCGACACGGTGTGGATGCGGC
>DASSEQ010000140.1:0-10139 GCA_035695245.1 Mycobacteriales bacterium
GAGTAGGCGAGCTCGCTCTTGGCGACGACCATCAAACCGGTCGTGCCCACGTCGAGCCGATGCACGACACCCTGTCGCTCGGCCGCCCCGGACGTGGCAATGCGATAGCCGGCCGCGGCCAGGCCACCGACGACCGTCGGCCCGGTCCACCCGGGGCTCGGATGCGCGGCAACGCCGACCGGCTTGTCGACGACCACGAGGTCGTCGTCGTCGTACACGACCGTGAGGCCGGCGACCAGCTCGGGGGGCGTGCGGGGTTCGGCGGCCGCCGGCAGCGCGACCTCGACGACTGTGCCACCACGCACTCGTTCCGACTTCGTCGCCTCGCGGCCGTCGACGGTGACCGCGCCTCCTTCGACAAGGTCGGCGGCCGCAGTGCGAGACAGGCCGAACAGCCGCGAGAGCGCGACGTCGAGGCGGAGCCCGTCGAGGCCGTCCGGCAGCGGCATCGTCCGCACCTCGGTCACGACGACCCGCCGTCGAGCTCGATGCCGCGGGTCGACAGCAACACCGCGATGCAGCCGCCGATGACGATCGAGGAGTCGGCGAGGTTGAACACCGGCCAGTGCGGGATCTGGATCCAGTCCACGACCTCGCCCCGAAATGGGCCGGGCGATCGGAACAGCCGATCGGTGAGGTTGCCGAGCGCGCCGCCGAGCAGCAGCCCGAGGCAGATCGCCCAGCCGATGCTGCGAAGCCGCTTGGCGGTGCGCAGGATCACCGTCACCACGACCACGGCTACGACGGTGAAAAGGACCGTGGCGCCCGTGCCCACACTGAACGCCGCTCCGCTGTTGCGGGTGTTGGTCAGCTCCAGGTAGTGACCGACCAGCCGGACGACGTCGCCGGGCGTGATGGTGGCGACGACGAGCACCTTGCTGACCACGTCGCAGACCAACACCACTGCGGCGACGAGCAGGACGAACGTCGTACGGCGCGGCGGGACCTCGGTCTCTTCGCCGGCTACCGGCGCTCCTCGCGTTGCTTGCATGTCACACATAGCGTTGCACGGGGGAAGGCTTGCAGACGCGCCTTGCCGATCGGGTTGCCACAGTTCTCGCAAACGCCGTAGGAACCGTTGTCCAGCCGCTGCAGTGCCCGCTCGACTTGGGAGAGCAGGTCACGGCTGTTGGCGGCGAGGGACATCTCGTGCTCTCGCTCGAAGGTCTTCGTGCCGGCGTCGGCCTGGTCGTCGCCGGATCCTTCGCCGCTGTCGCGCTGCAGCGCGGCCCATGCGCTCTCAGCCTCGGTGATCTCACCGCGCAGCTCCCGGGCCTGCCCATCGAGCTCCTTGCGGATCTCGGCCAGCTCACCCTTCGTCCAGGGTGACTCGCCGGGCAGCACCGGCGAACCGCCGCGGGTCGCGGTCTTGGCTGCCGTCTTGGCTGCCGTCTTGGCTGCGGTCTTGGCTGCGGGCGCGGTCTTGGCTGCTGGTGCCGCTGGTGGCGCTGGTGCCGCTGCCGGCGCCTTGGCGGGCGGGGCCGCAGGCTCGACCGCGGAGGGCGGCGTCGGCTCTGCTGCCTTGGTAGGGGCTGCCTTGCTAACGGGGGCTGCCTTGCTAGCGGGGGCTGCCTTGCTAGCGGGGGCCGATTTGGTCGGGCCAGGTCTGCTGGGCGCGGCTTTGGCGACCGGCGCCTTGGCCGGTGTCGCGGCCTTCGCCGGGCCCGGCTTTGCCGGCGCCGCCGCCTTTACTGCCTTGGCTGGCGCCTTGGCTGGCGCGGACTTGGTAGCGGTGGCGGAGCCTCCTCGAGCAGGCTCCGCCTTTTTAGCCGATGGCGCTTTTTTCGCGCCCGGCGTCTTCTTGGCGCCGGACTTCGCCGGCGTCGTCTTCTTGGCCGCTTGCTTGGGCGCGACCTTCTTGACCGCAGCCTTCTTGGCCGGTGTCTTCGCCGCAACCGCCTTCTTGGCCGGCGCCGCCTTCTTCACCGCGGCTTTGCTCGCCGCCTTCGCGGCCGGAGCCCGGCCGGCAGCCTTCTTCGCCGGCGCGGCGCGTTTCGTCGTGGCCTTGGCGCCCGTCTTGGCCGGTGCCTTCTTGGCCCCAGCGGCCTTCGCCGTTGCGGACGCCTGCTTCGACGCGGGTGTGGTCCTGGCCACGGACGTTCCCTTCACCGGTGGCTCGGGTTCTGTCGGTCGAGCGGATTCGCGCGCTGGGACCGGCGGTTGGAACCGCGCAGGCGGTGCCGCCTGCTGCGGTGTCGGGGCCGACGGTGGTGTCGGGGCCGACGTGCCGGCCGAGGCCGCCTCGTCGGATTGGCCTCGACGGCGGAACAGGCGACGGAGTCGTCCCCCGCGCTCGTCAGCCATCGCTCGCCCTCCTCGCTCCCGGGCGCCTCGGTCCGGCCCCGGATCTTGGGTTGTCGCAGGATAGGTCGGCGACCAGGATGCAGCAACGCGCCGCGCCGTCGTACTCGGGGGGCAACCTCGACCGGCGTGATCATGGCGTTTTGCGGTCGACAACGCCGCTCTCACCCCGGCAAGCCGCCGACAACGCCATGATCACGGACGGTCGAGAAGCGCAAAAGGAGTTGCCCGGAAGCGGTAACCTCGGCGGTGCGAGCAGGCGCTGACGGGGACGAGTAGCCGCGCACGCAGCCCGAGCGAGCCGGGGATGGTGTGAGCCCGGCGGCGTGCGCGCGGCGAAGATCACCCCTGAGCTGCCGGAAGAACCGCCCCGACCAAGGGCGCAGTAGACCCGGCCGCACCGCAATGAGCGGGCTGCGTCCGAGAGCCGGGACGCAAGCCAAGGAGGGTGGTACCGCGGGGCCGCGCCGGCCTCGTCCCTCCGGACGCATGAGACGCGACCGGAGGACGTCACCGCCAGATGACCACACAGCCAGCCGACCCGCCGTTCCGCCCGATGCCGGCGCAGGTCGACCTGCCTGCGCTCGAGCACGAGGTGCTCGCCCGCTGGCGCGAGCGCGACGTCTTCGCCCGCAGCCTCGAGGCAAGCGCCGACCGGCCGCTTTGGACGTTCTACGAGGGCCCACCGACGGCCAACGGCAAGCCGGGCACGCATCACGTCGAGGCGCGCGTCTTCAAGGACCTGTTCCCCCGGTTCAAGACGATGAAGGGCTGGCACGTGCCGCGCCGGGCGGGCTGGGACTGCCACGGCCTCCCGGTCGAGCTCGAGGTGGAGAAGCGGCTCGGCTTCACCCGCGGCAAGCAGCAGATCGAGGAGTTCGGCATCGCCGAGTTCAACGCCCGCTGCCGCGAGTCGGTGCAGGAGCACGTCGACGAGTTCAACCGGCTGACCGAGCGCATGGCCTACTGGGTCGACCTCGACCGCGCCTACTGGACGATGAACGCTTCGTACGTCGAATCGGTCTGGTGGTCGCTTCAGCAGATCTTCGAGGCCGGCCTCCTCGTCCAGGACTACCGGGTCACGCCGTACTGCCCGCGCTGCGGGACCGGCCTGTCCGACCACGAGGTCGCGCAGGGCTACTACGAGGTCACCGACCCCTCGGTCTACGTGCGCTTCCCGGTGCTCGACGGACCGCTCGCCGAGCTCGGCGCGGCGCTGCTCGTCTGGACGACGACGCCCTGGACACTCATCAGCAACACCGCCGTCGCCGTGCATCCCGACGTCACCTACGTCGCCGTCAAGGTCGAGGACGAGACGCTCGTCGTTGCCGAGCCGCTGCTGACCAAGGTGTTCGCCGACACACCGGTGCAGGTGCTGACCAGCCTGTCCGGCCGCGAGCTCGAGCACACGAGATACCAACGCCCGTTCGACCTGGTCGACATCCCGGACGCGCACTACGTCGGTCTCGCCGACTACGTCACGGTCGAGGACGGCACCGGGCTCGTGCACCAGTCCCCCGCTTTCGGCGCGGACGACCTCGCAGTCGCACGCCGCTACGGCCTGCCGGTGGTCAACCCGGTGAAGCCGGATGGGCACTTCGCCGACGAGCTGCCCCTTGTCGGCTCGATGTTCTTCAAGGCCGCCGACCCGGTCATCGTCGACGACCTGCGCGCTCGCGGATTGCTGCTGCGCAGCGAGAACTACGTGCACTCGTATCCGCACTGCTGGCGGTGCGACACCGCGCTGATCTACTACGCGTTGCCGTCGTGGTACATCCGCACCACGCAACGCAAGGACCGCCTGCTCGCGGAGAACGAGAACACCACCTGGTACCCCGCGACGATCAAGAACGGTCGCTACGGCGACTGGCTCGAGAACAACATCGACTGGGCGCTGTCACGCAACCGCTACTGGGGCACGCCGCTGCCGATCTGGCGGTGCGACGAGGGCCACTTGACTTGCGTGGGGTCGCTCGCGGAGCTGTCGTCGTACGCCGACCGGGACCTCACCGACCTTGACCCGCACCGCCCCTTCATCGACGAGATCTCCTTTCCCTGCAAGCGGTGTGGGCAGCCTGCAACGCGGGTGCCGGAGGTCATCGACTGCTGGTACGACGCCGGCTCGATGCCGTTCGCGCAGCTCGGCTATCCGCACGTCGCCGGGTCGAAGGAAGAGTTCCAGCGCGCCTATCCCGCGCAGTTCATCGCCGAGGCGTTGGACCAGACAAGGGGCTGGTTCTACACATTGATGGCGATCGGCACTCTCGTGTTCGATCGGTCGTCGTACGAGACCGTGCTGTGCCTGGGCCTGATCGTCGCCGAAGACGGCCGCCGGATGAGCAAGCATCTCGGCAACATCCTCGATCCGTTCTCGCTGTTCGAACGACACGGCGCGGACGCGTTGCGTTGGTACATGTTGTGCAACGGCAACCCATGGGCGACGCGGCGAGTCGGTCACGCCCTGCTCGACGAGGTCGTGCGCAAGGTGCTGCTCACCTACTGGAACACCGCTGCGTTTCTGGTGCTCTATGCGAACGCGAATGGGTGGAAGCCGACGGGGTCGAGCGGCGTGCACGCCAGCGAACTGCCGCTTCTCGACCGGTGGGTGCTGTCGGAGCTGCATGCGCTCGTCGCCGAGGTCGACGCTGCCCTCGAGGACTTCGACCCCACCCGCGCCGGTCGCGCGTTGGTGCAGTTCGTCGACGACCTGTCCAACTGGTATGTACGCCGTTCGCGGCGGCGGTTCTGGGACGGCGACGAGTCTGCACTCGCGACCCTCTACGAATGCGTCGAGACACTCACGCTGCTGCTGGCGCCCTTCGTGCCGTTCATCACCGAAGAGGTGCACGAGCGACTCGTGCGCGACGTGTCGCCGGATCAGCCGGACTCCGTGCACCTGCGTTCGTGGCCGCAAGCGCACGCTGCCCTCGTCGACAAGCAGCTGTCGCGGCAGATGACCGTCGTACGACGAGTCGTTGAGCTCGGGCGCGCCGCGCGCGCCGCCTCGAAGGTGAAGAACCGCCAGCCGTTGGCGGCACTCGCCGTCTTCGGCGGCGAATGGGAGGCGCTGCCGCAGGAGCTGCGCGCGTTGGTGCTCGACGAGCTCAACGTGCGCGAAGCGGTGACCCTCGACACCGTTGCCAACGTCGTGCACGTGCAGGTGAAGCCCAACTTCCGGTCCCTCGGCAAGCGGTTCGGGGCGCGGACCAAGGACGTCGCCGCCGCGATCGTCGCGGCGTCAGCGCCCGACGTCGCCAGCGCCGTGCGGTCCGGCACCCCGCTGTCGCTCGCGGGCGAAGACGTGGTCCTCCAACCCGATGACGTCATCACGACCGAGACGCCCGCGGAGGGCTGGGCGACCGCCACCGAGCCAGGGCTGACCGTCGCGCTCGACCTGCGCCTCACCGACGAGCTGCGCCGGGCCGGCACCTTGCGTGAGGTGATCCGACTGGCGCAGGAGGCCCGAAAGACGCAGGGTCTCGACGTCTCCGATCGGATCGAGCTGTGGTGGCATGCCGACGACGCGGATGCCGGTGCGGCCATCCGGGAGGGTGCTGAGCTCCTCGCCGCGGAGGTGCTGGCCGTCAGCGTGACCGAAGGCCGGCCCAACGCTCCGCTGGCTCCCCGCGAGGTGCCTGACCTCGCGCTGACGTTCTGGCTCCGCGCGGTCGACTGACGCCGGCGCAAGATCAACCCGTTCGGCGTAGCGACCTGGGCATCTGCACGTGCCGATGGTCTAAGTGCATCTCACTGTTAGGCCAATCGGTGCAGTCCCGACTGGTTCCGGCGGGGATGCGCTTCTCGTATGGAGGTCGACGTGGCGCTCACCCTGCTCGCACAGCCGGTGCACCTGCGGCTCAACACCGACGCCATCGCGGTGCCGGCGCTGACCAGCCAGGTGCGGCCGGCACTTGTCCTGCCAGAGCGGCAGGCGCGGGCGCTCCTCGACGCTGCCGGTCGTGAGGACGTGAGCCGCGGCGGCTGTTTCGCCGCAGGCCCGGCCGGCATCCAAGTGTGGAGCGGGCCGTTCGACGGGCCGGGTGGCACCCGCGGGAGCGCCGTGCATCTCGGCTCGGTCGACTGGACCTACGACACGCCCGCGAAGCACTGGGCGATGATCTACCGCGCCATGGTCACCCAGGACGGCGTGACCCGCGGCGAGACCACCACCACTGTGCTGGCGCGGGTGCTCGGCCTGACCGGGCTTTCGGTCGAAGGCGACCGCGTCACGCTCCCGGCCCCGCCGTCGCGGGACCCCTTCCGCCGACGGGACTGAGAAGCCAGGGCCGCGAGCGGCCCTGCTCAGCCGGTGGTCTTGCGCGGCGTGGTCTTCTTTGCCGCGGTCTTCTTGGCAGCGCCCGCAGCCTTGGTCGCGGTCTTCTTTGCCGCAGCCGTCTTCTTCGCGGCCGTCGTCGACTTCGCCGCTGCTGACTTCTTGGCCGGCACTGCAGCTGCTGCGGTCTTCTTCGCCGCGGTCGTCTTCTTGGCCGCGGCCTTGGCCGGCAGCTTCTTCGCGGTGCTGGTCGTCGTGGCCACGGTCTTTCGCACCGGCGTCTTGCGTGCGGCGGCCTTCTTGACCGGCTGCAGCGGCGCCGTCGCCGGCGCCACGTCGTCGTCGACCTCGTCGACCGCCGTTGCAACGGCGGGCAGCGGCGGTTCGACCGGTGCGGGCGTCGGCGTGGTCGGCCGCGGCGCGACGACGGTCACGTCGTCGTCGCTGTCGACCACACCCTTCGCCGTTTCGGCGACAGATGCGGGACGCGGCGCGGCTGCCGCCGGCATCGTCGGCGGGAGCGGCGCCGGGGCCGATCCGCCGCCGGCCGGGAGCGCAACCGTGCCCTTGCGCTGACGCACTCCGAGCAGCAGGAACACGAATGACAGCACGCTGACACCGATCGAGGCGTAGACCCAGGCGAGCGGTCCGAAAAGGCCGATGATGAGGAACACCACGGCCACGAGCAGCAAAACTCCGCTGATGACGATCACGTCACCGACTCCGTTTCAGGAAATTCGCCGAAGATGGCAAGACAAACAACCGCGGGGCATCCTAGCCAAGCAGTCGGGCCGACCCCCGGGCCATGGACGCCGTACGAGAGTCACGCTTTGTGATCTAGCCCTCGCCCTCCTCGGCGTCGCCTTCGGTTTCCCGCGAGTGTCCGGTCGGCGCGTCACTGCCCGCGTCGACGTCCTCGATCAGCGGCGGCCCTGGGCTGAACGGGCTGCCGGGCGGACGCACCGGCGGCGGTGCACTGCTGGGGGGCGCCACGCCCGGTACGCCGGCACCGGGGCCCGCTGAGGGTGGCGGTGGGGGCGGCGGTCCGGCCGGCGGGGCACCAGGTGCAGGCGGCGCACCGGGCGCAGGGGGCGCGAGCGGTGGTGGGGCGCCCGCCCCCGCCGGCCGTGGCGGCGCGGCGCCGCCCGCAGCGGGCCCGGTCGAAGGCGCCGGCGTCGCCGGGGCGACGGTTCGGTTCTCCAGTTCACGGAGCTGCCCCTCGAGATAGGCCTTGAGCCGGGTGCGGTATTCACGCTCGAAGCCGCGCAGCTGTTCGATCTGCCCCTCCAGCTCCCCTCGCTGGCGTTGCAGATCGGCCATCGCTTGTGCGTGCTGTGCTTGGGCTTCCGACTCGATGTTCGAGGCGCGGGTCCTGGCCGAGCTGACGATCTGGTCGGCTTCCTGCTTGGCCTGCGCGATGGCTTCGTCGGCGGTGCGTTGCGCAAGCAGCAACGTGCGCAGCGCCGCTTCGTTGGGTTCCTCCGACGGAGCCGGAGCCGGAGCCGGGGCTGCGGCCGGCACGGCGGCGGCTGCCGAGGCAGGCTGGGTGTGTAGGTCGGAGTTCTCGGTGAGCAGCCGGCGCAGCTCCGCTTCCACCTCGTCCAGGAAGGCGTCGACCTCCTCCTCGTCGTAGCCCCTCTTGAAGCGCGCGGAGGTGAACGTCTTGTTGCGCACGTCCTCCGGAGTCAGTGGCATGAGGTCACCTCTACACGTAGTTCTGCAGGACGGCAATGAGCACGTAGCAGACGATGAACAGCAGCAGGAAAGCGACGTCCAGCGCAAACGAGCCGAGCCGCAGCGGCGGGATCAATCTGCGCAGGAACTTCAGCGGTGGATCTGTCGCCGAGTAGGCGAGTTCGAGCACGGCCGCCGCGGCCCCGGTCGGACGCCAGCTGCGCGCGAGCAGCATCACCCAGTCGATGATGAACCGCACGAAGAGCAGTCCGATGAAGGCCCAGAGGACATAGATCGCGACAGCCGCGACGATGTGCACGGGGGACGTCCCGCGCTAGCTCTGGTTGAAGAAGCCGCCCTCGGCGATCGCCGACTTGTCCTCGGCAGCGATGTCGACGTTGGCGGGTGTCAACAGGAAGACCTTCTGCGTGACCCGCTCGATGCTGCCGTGCAAGCCGAAGACCAGCCCGGCGGAGAAGTCGACCAGACGCTTCGCGTCGGCGTCGTCCATATCGGTGAGGTTCATGATGACGGGCACACCTTCGCGGAAGTGCTCGCCGATCGTGCGCGCCTCGTTGTACGTGCGCGGATGCAGGGTCGTGATTCGGTAGGCGTCGACCGCCTCGACGGCGGAGCGGCGCGGAGGTGGCGAGTAGCTCACGGCAGTCTCGTCCGATCGGGTCACCCGCAGCGGGCGGGCGTCGGGGGCATGGTCGGAGCGGCGGACGACCGCGGGTGCCGGCTCGTCGTAGCCCTCGTATTCGTCGTAGGCCTCGCCCTCCTCGTCTTCGACGAGGCCGAGGTAGACCGCCATCTTGCGCATCGCGCCTGCCATGGGCGGGACATTACCCGACCGGAGCGCCGCGGCGGCCAAGCAACGCCGTACCGATGCGCACGTGTGTCGCGCCATGCCGGATCGCGGCGTCGAGGTCGCCACTCATGCCTGCCGAAATGACCGTCGCCTCCGGATATGTGGACCTGACGTCGGCTGCCACCGCAGCCAGATCTGCGAAGGCCGAGTCGGCGTCGACCCCCTGCGGTGCGACGGCCATCACGCCGCCCAGGCGCAGGTTGCCGCACTCCGCAACCGCCGCGCAGACCCGAGCCACCGTTGGCCCGACGGCGCCGCCACGCGACGGGTCGCCGTCCAGCGACACCTGCACGAGTGCCAGGATCGCGCGACCGGCCCGCCCCGCCCCGCGGTCGAGCGCGCTCGCCAGCTCGACAGAGTCGACCGAGTGCACGACGTCGGCGTACGTCGCCACCGAGCGAGCCTTGTTGCGCTGCAACTGGCCGACGAAGTGCCAGCGCAGAGCCGGGTCCCGGCACTCGGAGTGCTTGGCGCGGGCCTCCTGGTCGCGGTTCTCACCGATGTCGGTGACGCCGAGCTCTGCGAGCAGCCGGATGTCGCTTGCGGGGAAGGTCTTGGTGACGGCGACGAGGGTCACTTCGGCGGCATCGCGGCCGGCGGATGCGCAGGCGGCCGCGATGTGAGCGCGCACGGATGCCAGGCTCGCAGCGAGCTCGGCGCGGCGGCTCATTCGACGAGCATGGCAACTGCGGCGAAACGGCCGGTCAGTCCCTCGCGGCGATGCGAGAAGAACCGCTCGTCTTCGAAGGTGCAGGGCGCGTCCGGCCCGACAATCGTGATGTCGCGGCGCTGCAGTTGGGCCCGCACGGCTGCCGGCAGGTCGAGAGCAGGTGTGCCTGTCCACGTGGCGGAATGCGCTGCCGGCTCGAGCGCGCTGACCTCCGCTCGCATGTCCGCCGGCACTTCGTAACAGCGACCGCAGACGGCAGGACCGAGGAATGCCTGCAACGGACCGGCGTCGTGTTCGCGAATGCGATCGACGGTTGCGCCGACGACATCGGCCGCCACTCCGGGCCGTCC
>DASSEQ010000141.1:0-9609 GCA_035695245.1 Mycobacteriales bacterium
CGGTCATGCGCGAAAGGTCGAGAACGACACAACCGTCGACCGCGTTGGCTCCGCCAGACAGGCCGGTGCCGGCCCCGCGGGCGACCACCGGCACCTGGAGGTCGGCGCAGACCGCGACCACGTGCTGCACTTCCGTCTCGCCCCGGACACGGCAGCCAACGGATGCGACGCCGACCGGCGCCCACTCGGCCTCGTCGTGCGACATGGCTGACAGCACGTCGGCGTCGAGCACGAGCCGATCGCCGGGCAGACCCCGCGACAGCGCCTCGACGAGCGTGCTCGCGGGCGTCGCGACGGCGGTCATGGGCGAAATGTAGGAGCATGCACCCGCGGCGGACAATGGAGGAACCCTCCATCATGGTGGCGAATGGGTGTGCAAGAAGTCCACCGGGAGGACAGATGGTCGTCGGTGCCCGCCGAAGGGACTCGAGGGGTGCCTCGAACGACTCCTCCTGGGCGGAACTGCTGTTGCAGGACCCGTCCGACGAGCAGGTCGAGCAGCGACAGCAGGCTCTCGTCGCGGCCGCCGAGACGGCAGCGGAGCGGGCCGCGATCGAGGCCGAGGCGTCCGCGGCGCGTCGGTTGCGGTCACAACAGCAGGACCACCGTCGCCGGCTTGCCGAGCTGGCGGCACTCAACGACCTCGGCCTTCGCCTGGCGGCGATGCACGACCTCGATGCGTTGTTGCAGGAAGTCGTGACGCAAGCTCGCCGGCTGCTCGACGTCGACGTCGCCTACCTGGCGTTGGCCGAACCGGACCGCGCCCTGACGATCCTGGTGACCGACGGATCGTTGAGCCCGCACCTGCGCGGGGTGCGCCTCGCGCCGCAGAGCGGGCTCGCCGGTCGCGTGCTGGAAACCGGGGAGCCGGTGTCGACGCACGACTACCTCGCCGACCATGGCCTCACCCACGACGAGCGACTTGATCGAGTGGCCGAGGTCGAGGGTCTCAAGACGATCACCGGAGTGCCGTTGCGGGTCCGGGGCGACGTCATCGGCGTCGTCATGACCGCCCAGCGCGCGGTGCATCCACCGACCGCGAACGAGCTGTCGTTGCTGAGCTCCCTCGCCTCGCTCGCCGCCGTTGCGATCGAGAACGCGCGACTGTTCGCACAGCACGGTGAGGCGATGGCCGCAATCGCTGCCGCCAACGACGAGCTGCGGCGGGCCGCAGAGTCCGTCAACCGAGCCGTGATCCTGCACGAGCGGTTGATGCAGGTTGCGGTGCGCGGCGGGGGAGTCAGCCAGGTGATCGCGAGCTTGTCCGAGTTGATCGACGGCGACGTCAGGTTCATCGACAGCCTCGACCGCACACTCGTTGCCGCGCGTGCGGGCCAACCGATCCACTCTCCCGACGCGCCCCGTGATGTCAATGGCATGACTGCCGGCGCCGCGTTTGCCGAGCCGGCAGCACGCCGCACGATTGTCCGCGGCAACACCGCGACGGTGCCGGTCACCGGTGGCGAGCACTATTACGGCGCGCTGCAAGTGGACGCGTCGGCCACGCCGGACAACGGCACGGTGCGACTGCTGGAGCGGTCCGCGATGACGCTCGCGCTCATCGAGGCGGTGGAACGCCAGGTGGCGGAAGCAGAGCGAAGGACAACGGACCAATTGCTCGAGCAGCTGGTCGGGCGGCGGCTGGCTTCCGACGAAGCTACACAGCGTCGCGCGCTGGGTCTGGGTCTCGACCTGAGCCGGCCGCACCTCGTGCTGGTCGCGACGCCGGGCGAGGACAAGCTCGATGCGCTCCTGCTGTGGGCGCGGCGCTTGGTGTCGTCGTACGGAGGAGTCATCGGATCCGTGGCGGCGACGGTGACCGTCATCGTTGGTGCAGAAGCGGAGACAGATCTGCGCACCTCACCCGGCCCCGGAGAGGCAGTCGGACGCAGCGAGCCCGCGACCGGTGCTGGCGAGCTTGCCGCTGCCTTCGTCGAAGCCCAGACCTGCTTGCGAGCGTTGCAGGCGTTGGGTCAGCACAACCGGATCGCCGCCGCTGCTGACCTGGGACCGTTCCGGTTCTTGCTCAGCTCGTCGGGTCGAGCCGACGCACAGCGGTTCGTCGACCAGGCCATCGGCCGGTTGCTCGAACACGATGCAAAGCGGGGCACGTCGTTGGTCAAGACCGCACGGTGCTACCTCGCCAACGGTCAACGTCACGCGGACACGGCTCGCGAGCTGGGGATCCATCCCAACACGCTTTATCAACGCCTCGGCCGCCTTGACGCACTCCTCGGACCGGGTTGGCTGCACGAGTCACGCTGCCTCGACATCCAGCTGGCGTTGCGCATCAACGACATCAGCGCCTGATGGCCAACGCCGATGACGTGCGTTCGATCGCGTCTGCGCTTGACGACGTGGTCGAGATCGACAGCGACGGTTTCGACTTCCGGGTGCTCGGACGCGGCTTCGTCTGGTCCTATCCGGAGCGGCTGCCGGGGAAGCCGCGCGTGATCCGCACCGATGTCGCAGTGCTCTACGTCGGGGACGAGGCGGAGAAGCAAGCGCTGCTCAAAGGAGAGCCGGAGAAGTTCTTCACCGCGCCCGGTTATGACGGCTTTCCGTTGGTCATGCTGCGGCTGGGCAGCGTCGGCAAACGTCGGCTGAAGGAGTTGGTCACCGACGCGTGGCGAATGCGACGCGACGCCGCGTCGCGTGGTCAATAAGGCGTCCGGGACCGCGGCGCCGGTACGTTACTGCGACGTGCGCAGCAAGGACTACGGGCCGGACGTGTTGTCGGTCGCTCGGGCTCGAACAAGCCCGCCGATGGTCGAAGCTGAGCCTGACATGGTCGTCGAGGACATCTCGTCCGGATTCTGCGGTGCGGTCGTGGTGATCGAGCGAGGCTCGGTCACGCTCGAGGACCGGCAGGGACGACGGAGGGTGTTTCCCTACGCCGAAGGCGCCTTCCTGTTGGACGGCCGGCGGATCACGCTTGCGCGTCCCCGACCGACTTCGCCGATCCGGAGTGCCCGCACCGCATCCGGATCGATCGCGGCTCCCAACGTTCGCGCCCGGGTCGCCGTAGCGAGTCGTCTTTTCGTCGAAGGGCTGCACGACGCGCAGCTCGTAGAGCGCCTCTGGGGTGACGACTTGCGTGACGCCGGTGTCGTGGTGGAGATCCTCGACGGTGCGGACAACTTGAACGAGGTGGTCGCGGCCTTCCGGCCATCTTCGCAATCGCGCATGGGTGTGCTGCTCGACCATCTTGTGGCCGGGTCCAAGGAAACTCGCATCAGCGGCGAAATCCGCTCACCGCACGTTCTCGTGCGCGGCCATCCGTTCGTCGACGTGTGGCAAGCAGTGAAGCCGAAGGTGCTGGGACTTGCCGCCTGGCCGTCGGTGCCGCGCGACCTCCCTTGGAAGGAGACGGTTGCGTCCTACCTGGGGCACTCCGAGGTGGCCGAAGCGTGGCGGTTCATTCTCAGCCGGGTCAACACCTATCTCGACCTCGAGCCGGCACTGCTGGCTCCGGTGGAGGAGTTGATCGACTTCGTCACTGCACCGCACATGGAGCAGGGCTCATGAGCAACGGTGCCGTGTTGAGCGCCGTGCGGATCGCGGCGACGGCGGAGGTGACGTCTGGGCGGCACGGCAGGCTGCGGTCCAAGCCGGATCGATGGAGCTCGGCCGACGTCGCCGGTCCGGCCGCGAGCAGCAGCTCGCCGCCGGCGGCCTTGAGCACCCGGCGCAGCCGGACGGTGCGGGCCAGCAATGGCAGTGGAGCAGGCAACGCGGTCGCGTCGACGACGACCAGCTCGCCGTCCAGCGCGCGCACGTCGCTCAAGCGCGTAACCGGCACCACTCGGACATCTCCGTCACTCATCGGACCCGCCCCGCCTTCTCGATGGACTCTCATCAAGTGAGACTCGATCGAGGTGCCAGGAGTTGCCGTCTTCGCGGGACTGACACGCAACCGTCATGCAGCCGGCGTCGCCGCCGCCCGAAGGCAGATCACAAGGCGGTCGCGGAGCAGCCCGAGGCGGGGCTGGGTCACTGCGGCGCCGCCGAACTCCGTTCGCAACGCTGCCGCAACATCTGACTGTCGGCGGCGCAGGTCGAAGACCCAGAGGTGACCCCCCGGTCGCAGCACGCGCGCCTGTTCGCTCACCCCTTGCGGGATGTTGTCCCAATGATGCGCAGACAGCGACGAGACGATGACGTCAAACGTCCCGTTGGCAAAAGGCAGCGCTTCGCTCGGTGCGACCGTCACGTCGACCCGATCGGCGATGCCGGCCGCACCTATGCGTTCCCGCGCGCGTTGCACCATGCTTTCCGAAGGGTCGATGCCGGCGAGCTGGGCATCCGGGCGACGACGCGCCAACGTCACCAGAAGCCTTCCCGGACCGCTGCCGACGTCGAGCAGGTGGCCGCCGCTCGGGAGGTCTGCGACGACCCGGTCGCCAATCGCGCGGTAAAGCCACGGCAGGGCCACGCCGGACACGGGGTCGAAGAAGGCCCCGTGCCAGCAAGAGCGATGGTGGTGCTCAGAAGGCGGCATAGCCGCCGTCGACGACCAGCACGTCAGCCGAGTGGTAACGCGAAGCCGTGGACGCGAGATAGACCGCCACTCCGCCGAAGTCTTCCGGCTCGCCCCAGCGCCGGCTCGGGATGCGGGGCACGACCTTCTCGGCGAACACCGGGTTGTCCTGCGCGCCGCTGGTCATCTCGGTGGCGATCCATCCAGGGGCGATCACGTTGGCGCGCACTTGGTGACGGGCGAGCTCGACCGCCGCTCCTTTGATCATCGCGATGAGCGCGGCCTTGCTCGCCGCATACGCGTATTGCCGCGGCGCAGCTTCGATGGCGGCAAGACTCGCGACTGCGACGATCGATCCGCCCGGGTCTCCGGCTCCGGCGCGGTCGACCATGTGTCGCGCCGCCTCGCGAAGCGTCCAGAACGCGCCGTCCAGGTTGACCCGTCGTACGCGTTCGAAGTCAGCGCTTGTCGTCCCGACGAGCGGCTTGGGCACACCGCCGATGCCGGCATTGATGAAGGCGCTGTCCACGCGTCCGAGCTCGCCGACTGTCTTCGCGACCGCGTCGACGACCTGTTGCTCTTCACCGACGTCGACCGTCAAAGGCAAGACTCGGTTGCCGTGTTGCTTCAGAGCAATTGCGGCCTGCTCGTTGCGCTCGGCATCGCGGCCGCAGATCGCCACGTCAGCGCCGGCGCGGGCGAGTGCATCGGCCATGCCGAGCCCGATGCCACGGTTGCCACCGGTCACCAGCGCGACGTGTCCGGTCAGGTCGAAGGGTGCGTAGGCCATCGTCACGTCGTACCACCGGTACGCTTCCCGCCCGTGACCCGGGTCCGTGCCGTGCTCTTCGATCTCGGTGGCGTGGTCTTTGACAGCCCGCTCGACGGCTTCGCGCGCTATGAGGCGGAGATCGGGCTGCCCGCGAACTTCATTCGCACTCTCAACGCCACCAACTCCGATCACAACGCGTGGGCGCGTTTCGAGCGCGGTCAGCTCGACCGGGATGCCTTCGTCGCGGCGTTCGAAGCCGAGGCGCTGGCGGCAGGTCAGCGGCTGGAGGGCATTCGGGTGCTCGAGTCGCTCAAGGGGGACGTGCGGCCGGCGATGGTGGAAGCGATGCGGCGGCTGAAGGACGCCGGCTTCCGCATCGCGGCGGTCACCAACAACGTGGCACCCATGGCGTCGGGGGACCGCGACGTGAGCGCCTGGCTCGGGCTGTTCGACCTCGTGGTCGAGTCCAGCGTCGTCGGTGTGCGCAAGCCGGAAGCGGCGTTCTATCGGCTTGCACTCGAAGGGCTCGGCGTCGACGCGGCCGAGTGTGTCTACCTCGACGACCTGGGGGTCAACCTCAAGCCCGCCCGCGCGATGGGCATGACGACGGTGAAGGTCCTCGACGTCGACTCGGCGCTGGCAGAGCTCGAGCAGCACGTCGGCATTTCGCTCCGCTGAGACCTCAGGGTGTGAGCAGTACGCGGCCGAAGGCTTGCCGGCTCTCGATGTAGGTGTGCGCACCCGCCGCGTCAGCGAGCGGGAAAGTGCGGTCGATGACGACTTGCAGCTTGCCGTCGGCAACCTGCTGGATGAGGTCGGCGACCATCGCGTAGGCCCGGCTGCCGGTCAGGAGCTCGGCACCGAGGAAGTAGCCGGAAAGCGTCTGGTTCTGTCCGCCGAGGCCGGAGACGTCGATCGGCTCGGCGGCGACACGGCTTGCGTTGCCAACCGTCACGCAGCGGCCGCGATAGGCCAACGCGTGCAGGCTGCCCTGCAACGTCGCCCCGCCGACGGAGTCGACGATGACATCGACGCCGCGACCGCCGGTCAGCCGGCGGCTCTCGACGACGAAGTCGGTTGCGACGTAGTTGATGCCTTCGTCGAGGCCTAAGGTCTTGAGTCGTTCCAAGCGCTCGTCACTCGACGCGGTCGCGAGCACGCGCGCACCGGCCTGCTTCGCCATCTGGATGGCGGCGACCCCGACTCCGCCGGCGCCGGCATGGATCAGTGCCGTCTCGCCGGCCTGCAAACGGCCGAACTCGAACAAGCAGTCGTGGGCAGTGCCGAACGAGACCGGGATGCACGCGCCCTCGTTGATGCCGAGGTTGTCCGGAAGTCTCCAGGCGAAGCTCGCCGGTGCGACCCGCTTCTCCGCGTGCGAGCCGTTGAGGCCGACGGTCACGACCCGGTCGCCGACCGACAACTGGTCGACGCCCTCGCCGACGGCACTGACGGTGCCGGCGGCTTGGTAACCGACGATGTGCGGTTTTGCCGCTAGCTCACCGCCGAGCCGGTTGAGAGTGTCGCCGCCTTCGATGCTCACCGCCTCGACGTCGATGAGGATCTCGCCGGCGGCCGGCACCGGGTCGGGCACGTCCTCGTAGCGGAAGACGTCCGGTGAGCCGGTCTCGTAATAGACGGCGGCTTTCATCGTCAGCTGGCTGCATCCGTGAGCACGGGCTTGAGTGTCTCGTATTGGTCGACACACATGCCAGCGCCGGTCGCGACCGTGCGGAGTGGTTCCTCGCAGACATGCACCGGCATGCCGGTTTCGTGCCGGATGCGTTCGTCGAGCCCGCGCAGCAAGGCGCCGCCGCCGGTCACCGTGATGCCGAAGTCCATGACATCGGCGGCGAGCTCGGGCGGGCACGAGTCGAGCGTTGACTTCACCGTGTCCAAGATCTGGTGCATGGGCTCCTCGATGGCGCGCCGGATCTCGCTGGAGTCAACGAGCACCGTGCGCGGCAACCCGCTGAGCAGGTCCCGACCGCGAACCTCTGCCTTGAGCTCGTCGGCTTGGGGGAAGGCCGAGCCCGCGCTCATCTTCAGCTGCTCGGCTGTCGCGTCGCCGATCGCGACGGCGTACTCCTTCTTGATGTAAGCCTGCAGTGCATCGTCGAGGTCATTGCCGCCGACGCGCGTGGCGGTGACGCTCACCATCCCGCCGAGGGAGACAACGGCGGTCTCGGTGGTGCCGCCGCCCACGTCGACGACCATGCTGCCGCGCGGCTCGTGCACCGGAAGCCGCGCACCGATTGCCGCTGCCAACGGCTCTTCCAGCAGATGTACGCCGCGGGCTCCGGCCTTGAAGCAGGCGTCACGGACGGCACGGCGCTCCACGCCGGTGAGCCCGCTGGGCACCGCGACGACGAGCCGCGGCTTGGCCAGGTGCCGGTTGCCGTGCACCCGCTGGATCAGATAGCGGATCAGCCGCTCCGTCGTCTCGAAGTCGGTGATTACGCCCGCGCGCATGGGGCGGATGGTGGTCAGTCGTGGGGGAGTGCGGCCGATCATCGCTTTGGCTTCTGCGCCTGCGGCGATCATCTTGCCGGTGGTGGTGTCGATCGTGACGACGGACGGCTCGTCCACGACGATTCCGCGGCCTCGCGCATAGACGAGGACGTTGGCCGTGCCGAGATCAATCGCGAGATCGCGCCCGAGGGCTAGCGCTGGGACCGCCATGCCACCTCCTGTCGAAGTACGCACAGGATGGCAGATGGACACATTCGGGCCTAATTCGGACCTGCGATGTCGCGATGAATTCCGCGCCGCCGCATCGTGGTACCGGGTAGAGCATTGAGCCAGATCAAGGAGGCAGTGAGATGAGCAGCAGCAAGGCGGCCGCGAACAAGATCGCGACGGTCATCATCCCGGTGCAGGATCAGGACCGGATGCTCGAGTTCTACGTCGACAAGCTCGGGTTCGACAAGCGGGTCGACGTGCCCTTCGGCGGCGGGATGCGCTGGATCGAGATCGCGCTCGGCGAGCAGGTGACGACGATCGCGCTCGCCCCGCCGCATCCGGAGGCCAACGCGGGCAACCGTGAGACCGGCATCAGCCTGCAGACCGACGACATCGACGGCTTCCACGCGAAGCTGAAGAGTGCCGGTGTCGACGTCGACGCGGAAGTGCAGCGGATGGGCGAGCCGGTCCCACCGATGTTCTGGCTGCGCGACCCCGAAGGCAACACCCTCATGGTCGTGCAGTGACGCACGTCAGGTCTTGGCGACGAACTCCGCGATGACGCGGCCGAGCTCTTCGCCCTTGTCCTCCTGAAGGAAGTGTCCGGCGCCGACGATCGTCGTGTGCGGCTGGTTGTCGGCGCCCGGGACACGGCCGATGAAAGCGCGTTCGCCGCCCTTGGTGATCGGATCGGAGTCACTGAAGGCGCAGAGCAGCGGCCGTTCGAACTTGTGCAGCACTTCCCACGCACGCGTGTTGGCGTCGTGCGCTGGGTCATCGGGAGCGGTCGGCACGAGTGACGGAAGCGCCCGCGGGCCGGCCTTGTAACTGTCGTCCGGGAACGGCGCGTCATAGGCGGCGATCACGGCTTCGTCCATCGGCGTCGCGCACCCGCCGGAGACGATGCGGCCGACCGGAAACTCCTTTGCTTGTTTCGCAAACGACTGCCAGTTGAGGAACGCCTCGGTGGGCTTTCCCTCACCTGTCGGCAGACCTGTGTTGGCGACGACGACCCGCGCGAAGCGTTCCGGCTGAGCGGCGACGAGGCGCAGTCCGACCAGGCCGCCCCAGTCCTGACCGAACAGCGTGATGTCGCGCAGGTCGAGCTGGTCGAAGACGACGTCGCTGGTCCAGTCGACGAGACGTTGGTAGCTGTAGTCGGCCTGGTCGGATGGCTTGTCCGACCGCCCGAACCCGACGAGATCCGGCGCGATGCACCGGTGGCCGCTCTCGACGAGCACCGGGATCACCTTGCGGTAGAGGTAGGACCACGACGGCTCGCCGTGCAGCAGCAACACGGGTTTGGCGTCGCGTGGCCCTTCGTCGAGATAGTGCACGCGCAGCCCGTCCGAGGTCGTCGCATACTGCGGCTCGAACGGGAACCCCGGCAGTGAGGCGAATTGCTCGTCAGGTGTGCGCAGTGCGGTCATGGTCGCTCTCCAGTTGGGTCGAGCAGTGCGGACAGTGCGGCAACGAGGGCTGCGGCAGTGGCAGCGCGGGTCATGCGCTGGGCGTGCCGCAGCAACTCATAGGACTCGAAAGAGCACAGCACATCCAGCGCCGGCAACAGATCGGCGCGGTGTCGAAGCTCTTCGGCGAAGAGCTGCTCGATTTGCTTACGCCAGTGTGACCGCGCCTCGCGAAGATGCCTGGCAACGGCGCTGTTGCGGTGCGC